>NZ_JBHVET010000138.1:0-14407 GCF_042802135.1 Kitasatospora sp. NPDC057512 | reverse complement strand
GTACCGGACGCCGAGGTGCTGGTGCGGGGCCCGGTCGGGGAACGCGGCGACGCCGCGCTGGCCGGGCAGACCGTCAGCTCGATCACCATGCTCGGCATCTACCTGGGCGTCGCCCGGGCCGCGCGCGACGCCGCCGTGGAGTGGCAGCGGGAGCGCCCCGGCGCGCCCGGCGCCGTCCGCACACTCGTCGCCGAGGTCGAGGCCCGCCTGTACGCGGCGCGCGCCACCACCGCCGCGGCCCTGGCCGAGGCCGACGCGCTGACCGCCGGCGTGCCCGATCCGGCCGTGCGCGGCCCGCGGATGATGACCGCGTTCCAGTGCGCGAAGCTGACGCTCAACCGGCTCGCGCCCGACATCGTCAACGACTGCCTCACCATCGTCGGCGGCGCCTCGTACGCCGGGGGTTCGAGCCTGGCCCGGCTCTACCGGGACGTCCGGGCCGGGTGGTTCATGCAGCCGTACACCTACCCCGACGCCGTCGACCACCTCAGTGCGCGGGCCCTGCGCATCGACCGGGACGACGACTACATGAGCACCCGCGCCGCCCGCCCCGCCGGGCGGCGCTGACCCACCGAGGAGGGCGCAGATGACAACGCGGGTATGGGACTACCTGCCGGAGTACCGGAACGAACGCGAGGACCTGCTCGACGCCGTCGAGACGGTGTTCGGCTCCGGGCAGCTCGTGCTCGGCGCGAGCGTGCGCGGCTTCGAGGCGGAGTTCGCCGCCTGGCACGGACTGGACCACTGCGTCGGGGTCGACAACGGCACCAACGCCATCGTCCTCGGGCTGGAGGCGCTCGGCGTCGGACCGGGCGACGAGGTCGTCACGGTGTCCAACACGGCCGCCCCAACCGTGGTCGCGATCGACGCCGTGGGGGCGGTGCCCGTCTTCGTCGACGTGCGCGAGGACGACTACCTGATGGACACCGACCTGCTCGCGGCGGCCGTCACCGACCGCACCAGGGCGATCGTCCCCGTCCACCTCTACGGCCAGTGCGTCGACATGGACGCGGTGCTCCGGGTGGCGCGCGAACACGGCCTGGCGGTCCTGGAGGACTGCGCCCAGGCGCACGGGGCACGGCACCACGGCCGGACGGCCGGCACCATGGGCGACGCCGGCGCCTTCTCGTTCTACCCGACCAAGGTGCTGGGCGCGTACGGCGACGGCGGGGCGGTGGTCACCCGCGACCCGGACACCGACCGCGCGCTGCGGCGGCTGCGCTACTACGGGATGGAGGAGACCTACTACGTCGTCGACACCCCCGGCCACAACAGCCGGCTGGACGAGGTGCAGGCCGAGATCCTCCGGCGCAAACTGACCCGCCTGGACGCGTACATCGAGGGCCGGCGGCGCGTGGCGCGCCGCTACGAGGAGGCGCTCTCCGACCTCGCCGCCCCCGACGGCCTGGTGCTGCCCCGGACCAGGCCCGGCAACGAGCACGTCCACTACCTCTACGTGGTGCGCCACCCGCGGCGCGACCTCGTCCTGAAGGAACTGCTCCGGCACGACATCGCCCTGAACATCAGCTACCCGTGGCCCGTCCACACCATGAGGGGGTTCCGCCACCTCGGCGTGGGCGAGGGCGAGCTGCCCGTGACCGAGCGGCTCGCCGGCGAGATCTTCTCGCTGCCGATGTACCCCTCGCTGCCCCGGGACCTCCAGGACCGGGTGATCGAGGCCCTGCGCGAGGTCCTGGCCGGGCTCTGACCTCCCGCTCCCCGGGCCCGTGCCCGAGGCCGCGCCCGAAGCCGCATCCGTGCCGACGACGATGACGATGGAGGCCCGCCGATGACCGACCGGACAGACACCGCCCCGCCCGCCCCGCCGCACCCGTGCCGGATCTGCGGCGCGGCGACCGAGGAGTTCCTCGACCTCGGCCGCCAACCGCTCTCCGACGCCTTCCCGGCCCGGACACCCGTCGCCGACGAGTTCTTCTACCGGCTCCGGGTCGCCCGCTGCACCGCCTGCACCATGGTGCAGCTGGTCGACGAGGTGCCCAGGGAGCGGATGTTCCACGAGGACTACCCGTACTACTCGTCCGGGTCGGCCGTGATGCGCGAGCACTTCGCCCGCACCGCGGGCGAGTTCCTGGCCTCGGAACTGAACCGCGACGGCGCCTTCGCCGTCGAGATCGGCTGCAACGACGGGGTCATGCTCCGGACCGTCGGCGAGGCCGGCGTCCGCCACCTGGGCTTCGAACCCTCCCGCAAGGTCGCCGAGGTCGCGCGCGCGCACGGCGTGCGGGTGCGCGGCGACTTCTTCGAGGAGGCGACCGCGGCCGACGTCCGGCGCGCGGAGGGGCCCGCCGACGTCATCTACGCGGCCAACACCATCTGCCACCTCCCCTACCTGGAGTCCGTCTTCCGCGGCGTCGACGCGCTGCTCGCGCCCGACGGCGTGTTCGTCTTCGAGGACCCCTACTTCGGCGACGTGGTCGAGAAGACCTCCTTCGACCAGATCTACGACGAGCACTTCTACCTCTTCACCGCGCGTTCCGTCCACGCGATGGCCGAGCGCTTCGGCTTCGAGCTCGTCGACGTCCGCCGACTGCCGGTGCACGGCGGGGAGATCAGGTACACCCTCGCCCGGCCCGGCACCCGGCGCCCCGCGCCGGCCGTGCGCGAGCTGCTCGCCCACGAGGAGGAGCGGCGGCTCGCGGCCCCGGAGACCCTGCGCGGCTTCGCCGACGCCGTGGCGGCGGTCCGGGACGACCTGCTCGCGCTGCTCACCCGGCTCCGCGACGAGGGCCGCACGGTGGTGGCCTACGGCGCGACGGCCAAGAGCGCGACGGTCGCCAACTACTGCGGCATCGGCCCCGACCTGGTCTCCTTCGTCTGCGACAGCACCCCGGCCAAGCAGGGCCGCCTGACCCCCGGAACGCACATCCCGGTGCGCCCCGCCGAGGCGTTCGCCGACCCGTACCCGGACTGCGCGCTGCTCTTCGCCTGGAACCACGCGGACGAGATCATGGCCAAGGAGAGCGGTTTCCGCGAGGCCGGCGGCCGGTGGATCCGCTACGTCCCCGAGGTGCGCGTCGACTGACCGCGGCCGGCCCGGCCGGGGAACGGCCTTCCCCGGCCGGCCCGCGACGAGAGGAGTGCCATGGACGTACGGGAGTTGGCGGTCGAGGGCGCGCTGGAGTTCACCCCGCGCGTCTTCCCCGACGACCGGGGGGAGTTCCTGTCCGGCTACCAGGAGGCGGACTTCCGCGCGGCCACCGGGAGAACGCTGTTCGCCGTCCGACAGGCCAGCTACAGCCGGTCGCGCGGCGGAGTGCTCCGCGGGGTGCACTACACGGCCACCCCGCCCGGCTGCGAGAAGTACGTGACGTGCCCGCGCGGGCGGGCCCTGGACGTCGTCGTCGACCTGCGGGTCGGGTCCCCGACCTTCGGGCGGTGGGACTCCGTCGAGCTCGGCCCGGACCGGTACCGCGCCGTGTACCTGCCCGTGGGCGTGGGGCACCTGTTCCTCGCGCTGGAGGACGACACCGTCGTGTCCTACCTGCTGTCGCGGGAGTACGTCCCGCGCAACGAGCTGGCGCTGTCGCCGTTCGACCCCGCGCTGGCCCTGCCCGTCCCCGAGGCGTCCCGGACGGTCCTCTCGGCGCGCGACCGGGACGCGCCGTCGCTCGCCGAGGCCCGCTCCGCCGGGCTGCTGCCCGACTACCGGGAGTGCCGGCGGATCGGTTCCGGAGGGCGGTGATCGGCTAGCCTGGACCGCAACGCTGGGGAGGTCCGGGTGGCGGTCGTCGTCGAGGAACTGCTGCGCCGGTCGGCGCCGCGCGCGCTCGGCCTGCTCACCCGCCGCCACCCCACGCAGTTCGACCACTGCGAGGACGCCATGCAGGAGGCGCAGCTGGCCGCGGTCGTGCAGTGGCCGAGGGACGGGGTGCCGGACGACCCGGTCGCCTGGCTCCTCACCGTCGCCACCCGCCGCCTCCAGGACGTGATCCGCAGCGAGAGCGCCCGGCACCGGCGCGAGGCCGTGGTGGTGGCCCGGTCGGCCGCCGGCGAGCCGGCCGTCCCCGCGGCCGACGAGGCCGGCGCGGGCGACACCGACGACACCCTGCGCCTGCTGTTCCTCTGCTGCCACCCCGAACTCTCGCCGCAGGCCCAGGCCGCGCTGACGCTCCGTGCGGTCGGCGGGCTGACCACCGCGGAGATCGCCCGTGCCTTCCTGGTGCCGGAGGCCACCATGAGCCAGCGGATCCGGCGGGCGAAGCAGCGGGTGAAGGAGGTCGGGGGCGGGTTCCGGATGCCCGTCGGCGAGGAGGGCGCCGCGCGGGTGCAGGTGGTCCTCCAGGTGCTCTACCTGATCTTCAACGAGGGGCACACCGCGTCCAGCGGGTCGAACGTGGTGCGCCCGGACCTGACGGCGTGGGCGCTGCGCCTGGTCCGTGACCTGCACCGCGCCCTGCCGCACGAGGGCGAGGTGGCGGGGCTGCTCGCGCTGATGCTGCTGACCGACGCCCGGCGGGACGCCCGCGCCGCGCCGGACGGCGCGCTCGTCCCGCTCGCCGACCAGGACCGGACCCGGTGGGACCGGGACGCGATCGCGGAGGGGGTCGCGCTGGTGGCCCGGACCCTCGAACGCTTCGGGCCCGGCCCGTACCGCTTGCAGGCCGCGATCGCCGCCCTGCACGCGGAGGCGCCCGGCGTCGCGGAGACGGACTGGCCGCAGATCCTGATGCTGTACCGCATCCTGGAGCGCATCGCGCCGAGCCCGGTGGTCACGCTCAGCCGTTCGGTGGCGACAGCCATGGTCCACGGCCCGCTCGCCGGGCTGGAGGTGCTCGCCGAGGTCGCGGACGACCCCGCGCTCGCGCAGAA
Source organism: Kitasatospora sp. NPDC057512 (assembly GCF_042802135.1). NCBI lineage: Bacteria > Bacillati > Actinomycetota > Actinomycetes > Kitasatosporales > Streptomycetaceae > Kitasatospora > Kitasatospora sp. NPDC057512. The sequence goes on along the minus strand of NZ_JBHVET010000138.1, from coordinate 9,577 downwards.
CCACCGTGTCGACACCGTCCGGGCCCATCTCCTGGAACTCGCGGACCGCCCCGCCGAGGCCGGGGCCGCCTACGAGGCCGCGGCGCGGCGCACCGAGAGCGACCCCGAGCGGCGCTACCTGCTGGCGCAGGCGGAGCGGGTCCGTCAGCCGGGCGGGTCCCGGGGCGGCCCGGCCGGGAGGTGAGCCGGCGGCCCCGGGGACGGTGCGGTCCGGCGGCGGGGTGGCCCGACGGCCCGGTGCCGGGGGGTCAGGCCGGGTAGCGGTGCTTGGCGGTGAGGCCCTCCAGGACCGGGACGAGGTCGTGCGGGCTCGGCAGGGCGGCGGACTGCGCGGACACCCGCGCGGCGCCCTCCCGGAAGGCCGGGTCCTCCAGGACCCGCCGCAGCTCGGAGCGGAGCAGCTCGCCGGTCAGCCCGTCGGCGTCGGCGACGTAGCGGCCGGCGCCCTGCTCCTCCAGCCCGGAGGCCATCGCCACCGGCCCCCACCACTTCTCGCTCCAGTACACGTTGGGCACGATCAGCTGCGGGACGGCGTGTTCGACGGCGGCCGCGAAGGCCCCCGCCCCACCGCTGTGGATGACGGCCGCGCAGGTGGGCAGGAGGTCGTTGAGCGGGACGAAGTCGACCACCCGCACGTTGTCGGGAACCCGGAGCCCCGGCGGGAGTTGACCGGGGGCGAGGGTCGCGACCACCTCGACGTCGAGGTCCGCGATGGCGTCGAAGACCTCGCGCGGCGAGGCGGACACCCCGTGGCCGCGGCCCTCGCGGTGCGCCAGTCCGAGGGTGAAGCAGACCCGCCGCCGCTCCGGGCGCCGGTACACCCAGGAGGGCGTGACGCTCGGGCCGTTGAACGGGACGTGCCGCATCGGGACGTACGGGATCCCGGCCGGGCGCCAGACCCAGGTGGGCATCGGGAAGACCGTCCACTGCCCGAGGACGGCCTCCTCGTCGAACTCCACGCCGAACCGGCCGAACACCGGCTCCAGCCACTCCCGCAGCGGATCGACGCCGTCCCAGTCGGAGCCCTGCGCCCGCCACCGCGCGCGGCAGGCCGTGCGCAGCTGGCCGAGGCCGTCCGCGCCGAACAGCATGCGGGCGTGCGCCGCCCCGACCCTGCGGGCGGCGGGCGCGCCCGAGAGGACGAAGGTGTCGGAGACGACGAGGTCGGGGCGCCACAGCTCGGCGAACGCGACCAGGTCGTCGAAGGACGAGTCGGGGTTGAACAGCGTCCGCCAGCCGGCCGCGTTGGAGGCCAGCTCGGCGGTCGGGTCGCCGAGCGGGTAGTCGCTCTGGTGCGACTTCCTACCCCCAACCGACGCCGCCGGGGCGCGCTCCGGCTCCGACCGCGCCATCAGGTCGCCGAGGTCGACCTCCTCGCCGATCGGCACGGGCGTGAGCCCGGTGCGGACGACGTCCTCGGTCAGGCGGGGCGAGCAGGCGACCCGGACCTCGTGGCCGGCCGTGCGCAGCGCCCAGGCGAGCGGCGTCTGCACGTAGAGGTGCGAGCGGAACGGTGCGGTGACGAACAGTACGCGCAACGGGCCCTCCGAGCTCGGACGAATCCCGGTGATTCTGGCACCGCGGCGGGCGGCCGCACTTCTCGTGGAGTGCTGAGTTCGGGGCGACGGGAGCGACGGGGCGACGGGGCTGCGGGCGGCCGGGCCGGCCGGGAACAGCACGATCGAGGAAGCCCCCTGGCCGGCCCGGCCCCTAGCATCGGCAGCCATGGATGACAGGTACGCCCCCAGCGCACTGTGGGAATACAACAACTCCGTCAAGGTGACCGAGCAGGGCGTGGCCGAGCTCGGATCCTTCAAGTCCGAGCCGGTGAACTTCAAGCTCGCGCTCTGGGATCCGCAGGTCAACGGCGTCCGCTACCTGAAGGCGCTCATCTTCGAACTCGCCGCGCGGCTCACGCCGGAGAACCGGTCCCGCCTGCGCCGGATCCGCGGCCGCGAACTCGGCTCGCCCATCACCGTGACCCACGACGGCGACCGCGTCTGCATGGACTACCTGCTCGCCGTCCACGAACTGGACTTCATCTCCCGGCACTTCCCGCTGGACGGCGCCCGCGTCCTGGAGATCGGCGCCGGCTACGGCCGGACCTGCCACGCGGTCTTCGCCAACCACCGCGTCGAGGAGTACTGCATCGTCGACCTGGCCCGCGTGCTCTCGCTGTCGCGGGAGTACCTCGGCCGGGTGCTCGACCCCGAGGACTTCGCGCGCGTCAGGTTCGTCCCGGTCGACGACACGGACGACCTGGACCGGGCCCTCGGCGAGAGCCGCTTCGAACTCTGCCTCAACATCGACTCGTTCGCGGAGATGCCGCCCAGGACGGTGCTCAACTACCTCGACCTGGTCGACCGCCGGTGCGCGGCGCTCTACGTGAACAACCCGGTCGGCAAGTACCTGGAGAAGGAGCTGGACAACCACGCCCAGGGCGAGGAGGTCGTCCGGATGGCCCTGGCGACCGGGCTGCTGCGGGACGTCCTCGACATCCACGACAGCCGCGCCGTCGAGGCGCTGGCGCCGAAGTTCCTCTCGTCCTACCGCCCCGGGCCCCGCTGGGAGACCGTCGCCGACGGCGGGGCCGTCCCGTGGAGCTACTACTGGCAGGCCCTGTACCGGCGGTCCACGGCACCCGGCGCGGGCGTCGACGCGGGCCTCGGCACGGCCGGGCAGCCGGCCGGAACGGAGTGAGCGGCCCCGCCGCGGCGGCGCGCCGCCCCCGCGTCACCGTGCTGGGCGCCTCGGGCTTCGTCGGCTCCGTCGTCCTCGGGGCGCTCGCCCGACGGCCGCTCCGGCTGCGTGCGGTGGCCCGGGGGGCGGTCGCCGTGCCGCCCGCCGGGCGGGCCGACGTCGAGGTGGTCGCCGCCGACCTGACGGACCCCGAGGTCCTGCGGGCCGCCGTCGCCGGATCCGACGCGGTCGTCCACCTGGTCTCGCACAGCGCGGGGTGGCGCGGCACCGGCCGGCCCGACGAGGCGCTGGGGCGGACCAACGCCGGCGTGATGAGCTCGCTCCTCACGGCCCTCCGGCAGGAGCGCGGACGGCGCGGCGGCGCCCCCGTGGTGGTGCTGTTCGCCGGTTCGACCTCGCAGGCCGGGCCGGGCGCGCCGATCCCGGTCGACGAGTCCGCGCCCGACGCCCCGGCCAGCCCGTACGACCGCCAGAAGGCGGCGGCGGAACGGGAGTTGCTGGCGGCCACGGCCGAGGGCGCGGTGCGCGGCGCCTGCCTGCGGCTGCCGACGGTCTACGGCCGCGGCGCACCGGCGGGGCGGGGCGACCGGGGGGTGCTGGCGACGATGGTGCGCCGCGCCCTGGCCGGGGAGCCGCTGACGATGTGGCACGACGGCTCCGTACTGCGCGACCTGCTCCACGTCGACGACACCGGGCGGGCCTTCCTGGCCGCCCTGGACCGGCCCGACGCGGTCGCCGGCCGGCACTGGGTGCTCGGCACCGGGCACGGGGAGCCGCTCGGGCGGGTCTTCCGGGCGATCGCCGACGGCGTCGCGGTCCGGACCGGCCGTCCCGCCGTGCCGGTGGTCTCCGTCCCCCCGCCGGAGCACGCGCTGCCGACCGACCTGCGGAGCACCGTCGCGGACTCCTCGCGGTTCCGCGCCGCGACCGGATGGCGCCCGCTGATCCCGCTGGACGCCGGACTCGCCGACCTGATCGCCAACCTGGCGGACCTCGCGGACCTCGCGGACCTCGCGCCCGCCACCGGACGGTCCGGCGGAACGACGGCGGGGCCCCACCGCCCGGCCCGGCCCTGAACCCCTTGACAGGTGTAGACCACTCCGCTTGAGTCTGGGTCAGCCCCGCACCGGCCCGCACCCCGGTCGGCCCGTCCCCCACGACGTGCCCCCACCCCCGCGGGGCCCGGCTCCCCTGCCCCGACGTCCCTACCTCCACGACCGTGCGGCCCCACACCGCACAAGGGGTGATCAAGTGTCCACGAAACGCCTGCTCGCACTGCTCTCCGCCGTCGCCACGGCGCTGACGGTGCTCCTGCTGCTGCCCGCGACCAACGCCAGCGCCGCCGTCTGCGCCACGCCCTGGAACTCCTCGGCCGTCTACACCGGTGGCGCCGCCGTCTCCTACAACGGCCACAACTGGCTCGCCAAGTGGTGGACCCAGAACGAGCCGCCGAGCACCGGCGGCTCCGGCGTCTGGTCCGACCAGGGCGGCTGCGGCACCGGCCCGACCCCGACCGCCACGCCGACGTCCACCGGCACCCCGAACCCGGGCGGATTCCCGGTCAGCCAGGCCCAGTTCAACCAGATGTTCCCGAACCGGAACGCCTTCTACACCTACCAGGGCCTGATCGACGCCCTCGCCGCCTACCCCGCCTTCGCGGCCACCGGCAGCGACACCGTCCGTAGGCAGGAGGCCGCGGCCTTCCTGGCCAACGTCAACCACGAGACCGGCGCACTGGTCTACGTGGTCGAGCAGAACACCGCCAACTACCCCCACTACTGCGACACTTCACAGCCGTACGGCTGCCCGGCCGGGCAGGCCGCGTACTACGGGCGCGGCCCGATCCAGCTGAGCTGGAACTTCAACTACAAGGCGGCCGGCGACGCCCTCGGCATCGACCTGCTGCGCAACCCCAACCTGGTGCAGACCGACCCGGCCGTCGCCTGGAAGACCGCGCTCTGGTACTGGAACACCCAGAACGGGCCGGGCACCATGACCCCGCACAACGCGATCGTCAACGGCTACGGCTTCGGTGAGACGATCCGCAGCATCAACGGCTCGCTGGAGTGCAACGGCGGCAACCCCGCGCAGGTGCAGAGCCGGATCGACGCCTACCAGCGCTTCACCCAGCTGCTCGGCACCGTACCGGGCGACCACCTGGGCTGCTGAACCCGCCCGGGCCCTCCGCGGTACGCCACCGCGGAGGGCCTCGGCGTCGGCGTCGCATGCCCCGGCGCCGGTCCCGGCTCCGGCTCCGGCTCCGGCTCCGGCGGAAGCCACCCGGGGCCTCAGCCGGTGGCGCCCCCGGCCTCCTCCCGGACCGGGTCGGGCATGGTCCAGCGGTCGGCGCGGCGGGGGTGGAGGTAGGCGTAATAGTAGGCGTAGCCGACGGCCGTCATCCCGACCGCGATGGCGATCGGGCGCCAGTCGGCCCGCACCGACTCGTAGCCGACGTAGAGCATGATCGCGACGACGCCCAGCGGGACGTACGGCCAGCCGCGCATCCGGTAGGGGGCCGTGGCGGTGGTCCCTCTGATCCGGCCGAACAGCGCCGACAGCGCGACCAGGACGTAGACCACGACCAGGGTCGAGCCGGTGGCCAGGATCAGCGTGTCGAGCGAGACGAGCCAGCCGACCAGCAGCGTGGCCACGCCCATGGTCAGGGTCGCCGCGAGGGGCGTGCGCAGCCGGGGGTGGACGGAGGCGAGCGGGACGCCGACCCGGTCGGGCCAGGCCCGGTCGCGGGCCGAGGAGTAGAGCAGCCGTCCGCTCTGCAGCATGATCGCGATGACCGCGTTGACGACGGCGACGGCGATGCCCAGGCTGACCACCGTGTTGACGGTGGAGCCGGCCCGCTCCAGCAGGAACCAGCTCATCGGCGAGGCCGCCGACATCAGTCCGCTCATGCTCGGCGTGCCCAGCAGCACCCCGACCAGCGGCAGGCACTCTGCGGCGACGGTGATCCCCAGCGACCAGAGCACCACCCGGCCGATCGAGGACGCCCGCCTGGTCTCCTCCGCGAAGTACACGGCGGTGCCGTAGCCGTTGTAGGCGAAGATCGCGGTGGTGGTGAACGAGGCGACCAGCCCCCAGGAGGCCCCGACCAGCACGTCGCCGCCCGCGCCGCCGAGCGCCTGCGGGGTCCACAGCACCGAGAGCGGCTGGTCGACGTGGACGAATCCGAGCACGGCCAGCACCGCGACCGCCGCCAGCTCCAGGAGCAGGAAGACCCCGGTGACCCAGGCGTTGGTGCGGATGTCGAGCACCGCGACGAGCGAGGCCAGCGCGATCACCGCCAGCCCGGTCCCCTTGCCGTCCAGCGCGCTCCAGACCACGCCCAGGTAGCTGCCGGTGCCGAGGGCGATGACGGCGGTGACCAGCACCCCGCCGAGCAGGCTGAGCGCGAACAGCGCGAACCCGGTGGACCGGCCGAGGGTGCGCGCCGCGAAGGCGTACTCGCCCCCGGTGACCGGGAAGGCGCTGGACAGCTCCGCGTAGCAGAGCGCCATCAGCACGCCGACCGCCGCCGCGAGGGCGAAGGCCACGGCCGCCGCGCCGCCGAGGCCCTGGATCACCGCCGGCATCACGATGAACACGCTGGAGGCCGGGGTCACCGAGGAGAGGGTGATCAGCATGTTCTCGCGCAGGCTGAGCGAGCGGGAGAGGTCCTGGGCGTAGCCGACCGGCGGCGCGGAGCCCGAGGCAGTGGTGGCGGGGTCGGTGGCGCGGGGATCGGCCATCGTGCTCCTTCCGAGTCAACGCTTCCGAGTCAACGAAACTTCGTCGGAGTTCTTTGGCACAGAAGTCAAAGTTCTGCGATAGTTCCACGTCAAGAGGTACGACGTGATCCGACATCGGTGACAAGGAATGCGATGGCCCGAGCGAAGAACCAGGCAGCCCGCCGCGAACAGCTGGTCCTCGCGGCCACCGAGGCCGTCGGGCGGCACGGCCTGGCGCAGCTGCGCGTCGCCGACATCGCGGACGCCGCCGGCGTCGCCCGGGGGTCGGTCAGCTACTACTTCAGCGACATCGGCGAGCTGCTCCAGCAGGTCTACCAGCGCGCCGCCGACCGCTTCTTCACCGGCCGCAGCGCCGTCGCGGCCGGGCTGCCGGACGCCCGCGACAAGCTCGTGGCCTGCGCCCGGCTCGGCCTCCCGGACGGCCCGGAGGACGAACTCGCCCTGGTGCTGTACGAGTTCAGCTCCGCCACGCACGACAACCCGGTCTACTCCGCGCTCGCGCAGAGCCTCTTCGACCGTCAGGTCGCCCTCTACGCGAGCATCCTGGAGATCGGCCGGGCCCAGGGCCACTTCGAGCCCACCGCGCCGGCCCTCGACCTCGCCGCCAACCTGGTCGTCCTGGAGGACGGCTACGGCCTGCACATCGTCTCCCGCAACGCCTCGCTCACCCCCGAGCGCTCGCTGGAGCTGCTGCTCGGCTACGCCCGGACGGCGACCGGCTGCCCGGACCTGCGCCCCGACCGGGCGGTGGACGGCCCGGCCGCGCGCCCACGCGACTGACCTCCCGTACCCCAGCCCCTGCCCCCGCCCCCGCCCCCGCGAGGAAGGATCCACATGACCACGCTCTCCACCCCGTCCGGACGCCCCCGGGCCCGTGCCCTCGGCCTGGTCCTGGACGGCACCCCCGGCCCCGCCAACGCCCTGACCGACGTCCCCGGCGTGCGGATCGGCTACACCACGCTCGTCGAGGGCGAGCACGTCCGCACCGGCGTCACCGCGGTGCTCCCGCGCGGACGCGAGGGCGTGGGCACGCCGTGCGCGGCCGGCTGGTACGCGCTGAACGGCAACGGCGAGATGACCGGGACGACCTGGATCGAGGAGACCGGCGCGCTCAACGGCCCCGTCATGGTGACCAACACCCACGCCGTCGGCACCGTGCACCGGGGCGTCGTCGACTGGACCGCCGCCAACCGGCCCGACCTGGCCCGGCAGTGGCTGCTGCCGGTGGTCGCCGAGACCTGGGACGGCTACCTCAACGACATCAACGGACCGCACGTCCGCGCCGAGCACGCGATCGCCGCGATCGAGTCGGCGGCGGCCGGGCCGGTCGAGGAGGGCTGCGTCGGCGGCGGCACCGGGATGAACTGCTACGGCTTCAAGGGCGGTTCCGGCACCGCCAGCCGGGTCGTCCGCTACGGCTCCGCCGACTACACCGTGGGCGCCTTCGTCCAGGCCAACTTCGGCGACCGGCGCGAACTCGTGGTCGGCGGCGTCCCGGTGGGCCGGGATCTGCTGGCGGACAACCCGATGGAGGACGACGACTGGTTCGCCCCCGGCGGGGCCGGCTCGGTGATCGTCGTGATCGGCACGGACGCGCCGCTGCTCCCCGGCCAGTGCAAGGCGCTGGCCCGCCGGGTGCCGCTGGGCCTGGCCCGGACCGGCACCAGCGGCGGCCACTTCTCCGGCGACGTCTTCCTCGCCTTCTCCACCGCCAACGCGGGCGCGCTGGGCAGCTCCTTCCCCCAGGGCGAGCCCGGCGACGCCGACTACGACACCCTGCGGTTCATCCCCTGGGGCCGGATCGACCCCTTCTACGAGGCCGTCGTCCAGGCCGTGGAGGAGGCGGTGCTGAACGCCCTGGTCACCGCCGAGGAGACGATCGGCCGCGACGGCCACCGCTCCCCCGCCCTCCCGCACCAGCGGCTCCGCGAACTCCTCGCGGCGCGCGGCGCGTTGGCGGCCACCGAGGACGGGACTCCGCCCGGCCCGGACGCGGGGGCGCTGCCCGCGTAGCCGGGGTCACCGATCCCGTCGCGGAGTCCCGCCACCGCCGGCGGCGGGACCCGCACCGGCGTCCCGGGTCCGGCCGTGCCGGTCCGTCGCCGGAAGGCCCCGGCACCGTAAGGTCCTCTCCGGGAGACGAGGCCGACCGGTCACCCGGACCGGGGCGTCGGAAGGCGTCTGGCCTCGGGACGAACGAGACGAAGGGCTGGCACGTCACATGCAACAGCGCAGTCTGCGGGACCTCCAGGTGTCGGCCATCGGCCTCGGCTGCATGGGGATGTCCGCCTTCTACGGCACGGCCGACCAGGACGAGGCCGTCGCGACCATCCGGCACGCCCTGGACCTCGGCATCACCTTCCTGGACACGGCGCAGGTCTACGGACCGCTCACCAACGAGTCCCTGGTCGGCGAGGCCGTCCGGGGACACCGCGACGAGTACGTGATCGCCACGAAGTTCAACTACCGCATGGACGGCGCCGTTCCGGGCGACATGTCGACCGTGGGCCGCCAGGACGGCTCGGCCGAGCACGTCCGCGGTTCCGTCCACGGTTCGCTCGCGCGGCTCGGCACCGACCGCATCGACCTGTACTACCAGCACCGGGTCGACCCGAACGTGCCCATCGAGGAGACCGTCGGCGCACTCGGCGACCTGGTCGCCGAGGGAAAGGTCCGGTACATCGGGCTGAGCGAGGCGAGCGCCGAGACCATCCGCCGCGCCCACGCCGTCCACCCGGTCACCGCCGTCCAGAGCGAGTACTCGCTCTGGAGCCGCGATGTGGAGGCCGAGGTCCTCCCCACCTGCCGGGAGCTCGGAATCGGCTTCGTGCCGTACTCCCCGCTCGGCCGCGGCTTCCTCGCGGGCCGCTTCAGCTCCCCGGACGAGCTCGACAAGGACGACTTCCGCCGCACCAACCCGCGCTTCACCGAGGCCAATCTGGCGGCCAACCTCCGGCTCGCCGAGAAGGTGAAGGAGATCGCCGCGGAGAAGCGGGTCACCCCGGCCCAGCTGGCGATCGCCTGGGTCCTGGCCCGCGGCGAGCACCTGGTGCCGATCCCGGGCACCAAGCGCCGCAGCTACCTGGAGCAGAACGCGGGCGCGGTCGACGTCGAGCTGACCGCTGACGACCTGGCCC
>NZ_JBHVET010000137.1:0-14498 GCF_042802135.1 Kitasatospora sp. NPDC057512 | reverse complement strand
GGCCGACGAGCGGTCCGGGCGGCGGGGATCTTCGCAGGTCAGAGGCGCATCGCCTGCGGGGTCTCGCGACGCGCCAGGTCGGGGCCTTCGTACTCGCGGATGACCTCGTAGCGGGTGTTGCGCTCCACCGGGCGGAAGCCGGCGTCGCGGATCAGCCCGAGCAGGTCGTCGCGGCCCAGCTTGTTCGGGGTGCCGAAGTTGTCCGCGTCGTGGGTGATCTTGTACTCGACCACCGAGCCGTCCATGTCGTCCGCGCCGTGGCTGAGCGCCAGCTGGGCGGTGGTGACGCCGTGCATCACCCAGAAGACCTTGACGTGCGGGACGTTGTCGAAGAGCAGCCGGGAGACCGCGAAGGTCTTCAGCGCCTCGGCGCCGGTGGCCATCTCGGTACGGGCCATCAGCTTGTTGCGCACGACGCCGTCCTTGGAGTCGTGGAAGTCGTGCTGGTAGCGCAGCGGGATGAAGACCTGGAAGCCGCCGGTCTCGTCCTGGAGCTCGCGCAGCCGCAGCACGTGGTCCACCCGGTGGCGGGGCTCCTCGATGTGGCCGTACAGCATGGTGGCGGGCGTCTTGAGGCCCTTGCCGTGCGCGAGGCGGTGGATCCGCGACCAGTCCTCCCAGTGGGTGTCGTGGTCGACGATGTGCTGGCGGACCTCCCAGTCGAAGATCTCCGCGCCGCCGCCGGTCAGCGACTCCAGGCCGGCGTCGATCAGCTCGTCCAGGATCTCGTCGGCGGGCAGGCCGCTGATCTTCTCGAACCAGTGGATCTCGGTGGCGGTGAAGGCCTTCAGCGAGACGTTCGGCAGCGCCGCCTTCAGCTCCCGCAGCGAGCGCGGGTAGTAGCGCCACGGCAGGGTCGGGTGCAGACCGTTCACAATGTGCAGTTCGGTGAGGGAGTCGACCTCCATCGCCTTGGCGAGGCGGACGGCCTCCTCGATGCGCATCGTGTACGCGTCCTTCTCGCCCGGCTTGCGCTGGAACGAGCAGTACGCGCAGGACGCGCTGCACACGTTGGTCATGTTGAGGTGGCGGTTGACGTTGAAGTGGACGACGTCGCCGTTCTTCCGCGTCCGCACGTGGTGGGCCAGCCCGCCCAGCCAGGCCAGGTCGTCGCTCTCGTAGAGCGCGATCCCGTCCTCGCGGGTCAGCCGCTCACCCGCGTAGACCTTCGCCTCCAGCTCGCGCTTGAGCCCTGCGTCCATGCGGTGACCCGCCTCCTCCGACATTCGATTCCTTGCCGGAACGAGCGTACGCCTATGCCGAGAGCAGCTCGGCGAGCAGTGTCGGGTCGATGTTGCCTCCGCTGACCACGGCCGCCACCGACTGGCCCCCGGTCTCGGCGGCGCGGTGGAAGTAGGCGGCCGGGGCGACCGCCCCGGAGGGCTCGGCGACCAGCCGACCGCGGCGGGCCAGCACGGCCACGGTGGCGCGGATCTCGTCCTCGGTGACGGTGACGATGTCGTCCACGTAGGCGGCGACGTGCTCGAACGGCAGCACGCCGAGCGACGGGGTGCGCAGCCCGTCCGCGATGGTCCGGTAGGTGTCGGCGACCGGCCACTCGACCCGGCGGCCGGCCCGCAGGCTGGCCCGGGCGTCGGCGGCCAGCTCGGGCTCCACGCCGATCACCCGGATGCCGGGGCGGGTGAGCTTGAGCGCGGCCGCCGTCCCGCCGATCAGGCCGCCGCCGCTGACCGGCACCAGGACGGTGTCCAGGTCGGCCGGGGCGTCCTCGGCGATCTCCAGGCCGACCGTGCCCTGGCCCGCGATGATGAACGGGTCGTCGTACGGGGGCACCCAGACGTAGCCGTGCTTCCCGGCCAGCTCGGCGGGCAGGGTGTCCCGCTCCTCCGGCGCCACCAGGATCACCTCGGCGCCGAACGAGCGGGTGGCCTCCACCTTCACCGCGGGCGAGGTGTCCGGCATCACGATCACGGCCTTGATGCCGAGCGCCCGGGCCGCGTACGCCACCGCCTGCGCGTGGTTGCCGCTGGACTGGGCCACCACGCCCCGGGCGCGCTCGTCCTCGGAGAGCGCGGCCAGCCGGTTGTAGGCGCCCCGGGTCTTGAAGGCCCCGGTCGGCTGGAGGTTCTCGGGCTTCAGCCAGAGCCGCCGCTCCCCCTCGGCCGCCCAGGGGGCGGGAACCAGCGGGGTGCGCACGGCGACCCCCGCGATCCGCTGCCGAGCCGCGCGCAGCTCCTCCAGACCGACCAGTGCCATACGTCACTCTCCTACAGGAGGAAGTTCACTCACCCGGTTTTCCCACTTGGTGGAGAGTACGACGGTGGTGCGGGTCCGGGCCACGCCTTTCGTGCCCGAGATCCGCTTGACCACCGACTCCAGGCCGGCCACGTCGGCCACCCTGACCTTCAGCATGTAGGAGTCGTCACCGGCGATGAACCAGCAGTCCTCGACCTCGTTGAGGTCCTTCAGCCGGAACGCGACGTCCTCGTGGTCCGCGGCGTCGGTGAGCTGAAGGCCGATCAGGGCCGTGACGCCGAAGCCGAGCGAGGCCGGGTTGACCGTCGCCCGGTAGCCGGTGATCACCCCAGCCTGCTCCAGGCGGTTGATCCGGTCCGTGACGCTCGGGCCGGAGAGCCCGACCAGCCGGCCCAACTCGGCGTAGGACGCACGGCCGTTCTCCCGGAGCGCCTGGATGAGCTGTCTGTCCACCGTGTCCATATACCGTCCGCGTCCTTCCGAACCTCGCCAGACCCACAGATCATTATCCGGATTCAAAGGCGCTGTGCGCCGAACGACCCGGATATCGCAGAGAAGATACTCTCCCGCCCCAGGTCTCCTTACTCCCCCTCAGCCGGTGCGCCGTCGTCGGCGGCCGTCTTGCGGGCGGCCGCCCCCAACTCCCCTTCCCAGCGCAGGTACAGGGAATGCGGCACGTCGACGGCGTCCAGCACCCGTCCGGCCACGAAATCCACGAGTTCGCGCACGGTGGAGCCGCCGGCGTAGAAACCGGGCGAGGCGGGCAGGACGACCGCCCCCTGCGCGTCGAGCTCCACCAAGTGCTTCAACGTCACCCCGTTGAGTGGTGTCTCGCGCACGCAGACGACGAGCGGGCGGCGCTCCTTGAGGGTGACGCTGGCGACGCGCTGCAACAGGTCCTTGCTCAGGCCGAGCGCGATCCCGGCCACCGCGCCGGTGGTCGCGGGCACCACGAGCATGCCCTTGGCGGGGTAGGAGCCGCTGGACGGGCCGGCCGCGAAGTCCCCGGCGGGCCAGTGGCGGACGTCGTCCAGGCCCTCGTCGCTCCCGAGCCAGGCGGCGAGGTCGGTGCGCCAGTGGGCGTCCCGGAAGGAGATGCCGGTCTCGTCCAGGATGGTGAGCCGGGCGGCGCGGCTGACGACCAGGTCCACCGCCTCGCCGGCGGCCAGCAGCGCGCGGATCACCGAGGCCGCGTACGGCGTCCCCGACGCGCCCGAGACCCCGACCACCCACGGCTGACGCTTCGCAGTTCCCATGGGGCAATTCTGTCCCGGCTCCACCGGTGGTTCCGGACCGGGCCGACCGGGAGGGGTCCGGGAGCGCCCGCCCCTGGGAGGATGGGCGCATGGCAGCGACCCTCGTCGACCTCACCCATCAGGTGACCACCGCGATGCCGGTCTACCCCGGCGATCCGGCCGTCCTGCTGGAGCCCGCGCTCACCACGGCCACCGCCGGGGTGAACGTGCTGGCCCTGCACCTCGGCTCGCAGTCCGGGACGCACGTGGACGCGCCGTACCACGTGGACGTCACCTGGCCGACCCTGGACGGGCTGCCGCTGGAGCGGTTCACCGGCCCCGCCGTGGTCGCCGACCTGCGCGGGCTGGAGCCCCGGGCGGCCGTCACCCCCGGGCTGCTGGCGGCCGCGCTGGAGCGGGTCGCGGCCCGCGGCGAGGGCACCGTCCTGCTGCTGGCCACCGGCTGGGCCCGGCACTGGGGCACCGACGCGTACCTCACCCACCCCGCCCTGACCCCGGCCGCCGCCGAGGCGATCGTCGCCGCCGGGGTGCGGACGGTCGGGGTGGACGCGCTCAGCGTCGACCCGACCCCCGACCCGGGCCCGGGCGACCCGGCGGTGGCCGCCCTGCTCGCCGACCTCACCGACGAGCACGACCACGGCACCGCCGACGAGCCCACGCTCGCCGCGCACCGGGTGCTGCTGGGGGCGTCCGGCGGCGGGGTGATCGCCGAGAACCTGACCGACCTGCGGCCGCTGCTGGCGGCCCAGGAGGCCGGCCTGCCGGTGGAGGTCTCGCTGTTCCCGCTGCGGCTGGTCGCGGCGGACGGCGCACCGGTACGGGCGGTGGCCCGGCTGGGCTGATCCCGGCTGGGCTGATCCCGGGTGGGCTGAGCCCGGCTCCGTCCGGGCCGGGGACTTGGTCTAGACCATCCCCCGTCAACGCCAGTACGCTTTCCGGCCATGGCTGAGATCATCGGAGTGATCGAGCGACTCTGGCGCTACCCCGTGAAGTCCACCGGCGGCGAGCGGCTCGACTCCGTCGAGGTGGACGAGCGCGGCCTGGCCGGCGACCGCCTCTACGCCGTCCGCGACGCCGCCGGGAAGCTCGGCTCGGGCAAGAACACCCGCCGCTTCCGCCGGATGGACGGCCTGCTCCGCCTCTCCGCCCGGCTCGGCCACCGGATCGACGGCCCCGAACTGTTCGATCCGCTCGGCCGCCCGGTCGACCGGCCGAACTCCTTCCTGCGCGCCTACCTCCAGCACGAGGACGTCGAACTCGCCCGCGAGGACGCCGTCTCGCACTTCGACCGGCTACCGGTCAGCGTGCTCAGCACCGCCACCCTGGACTGGGTCCGCGAGGCCGTCCCCTTCGCCGTGGTCGACGAGCGCCGGTTCCGCCCCAACATCGTGCTGCGGACCCCGCCCGGCACCCCGCCGTTCGTCGAGGACGCCTGGCTCGGCCGCCAGGCCTCCGGCGAGGCCCCCGGCAGCGCCCGGCTCTCCTTCGTCGCCTCCAGCGAGCGCTGCGCGATGACCGGCGCCCCGCAGCCCGGACTGCCGCACGCCCCCGAGATCCTCAAGGCCGTCGTGCACGCCCACGACGGCCGGCTCGACGCCCTCGCCGAGGTCGCCGCCCCGGGCCGCCTGCGGGTCGGCGACCGGCTGCTCCTGGGCTGACCGCGGCCCGTCCGCCCGCCTGCCCGCCTGCCCGTCACCACGCCTGCCGGAGGGGCGACTTGACCCTCACGAGCCGGCGCCCGGACCGCCTCCGGGGAGGGCGACCGCGCGCAGGTAGGCCTGGACGAAGAGTTCCACGGTCTCGTCCGTCGACGGCAGCCCGTCCCCCAGGGCGGGCTCCAGCACCGGCCGCATCAGGGCGTGGTTGAGCAGCGGGCCGATCATCAGCTGGACCAGCACCGGGGTGGGCAGCGGTCTCAGCCGCCCGGCCCGCACGTGCGGGCGCAGCAGCCGGTCCAGGCCGGCGAGCGCCTGTGGCAGGGTGGCGGCCATCACCCGGGCGGCGGGGCCGTCCGGACGGCCGAGCAGGTCGGCGAAGACCGCCGGGACGATCCGCGGCTCGTGCACGAAGGCCGCGGCGAAGGTGGCGTGGAGCGCCCGGACGGTGTCCTCCAGGGTCTCCGGCGGGTCGGCGGCGAGGGCCTCCAGGTCGGGCAGCGCGGAGTGCCGCTCGAAGACGGCGGCGAGCAGGCCGTCCCGCCCCTCGAAGACGGTGTGCAGGCTGGGCAGCGAGCAGTCCGCCCGGTCCGCCACGGCGTCCAGGGTGACCCCGGCCAGGCCGCGCTCGGCCACCAGCAGCGCCGCCGCCGCGATCGCGCGCTCGCGCACCGGCGGCCGTCCGCCCGGGTCGACGCCCGCCTCCCGGACGGCCTCGTCCAGCACCGCCCGGGAGCCGCCGAGCCTGCGCAGCAGCGTGCTGCGGGAGATGCCGGCCGTCGCGGCGATCGCCGTGAGCGGGACGTCCGCGACGTCCTGGCCCCGTTCCTTCGCCGCCGTGAGGGCGGCCGTCACCAGCTCCTTCATGTGAAGCATCGTACTACTTGACACCTGGGACGGTTCCAGAGATTCTGTATATGCAGGTTCCATACGGACAGTGATCGAACGAGCACTGAAAGGGGAGAGCCATGAGCGTCGTGATCTCCGGGGGCGGACCGGCCGGAATGATGCTGGGCCTGATACTGGCGCGCGCCGGTGTCGAGGTGGCCGTGCTGGAGAAGCACGGGGACTTCCTGCGCGACTTCCGCGGCGACACCGTCCACGCCTCCACCGTGCGGCTGATGGACGAACTCGGCCTCGGCCGGAAGTTCGCCACCCTGCCGCAGAGCCGCCTCGGCAACCTGGTGGTGCGGCCGCCCGGCTCCGCCCCCGTCGCGCTGAGCGCCTACGAGCGGCTGCGGCCCCCGTACAACTACATCGCCATGATCCCGCAGTGGGACCTGCTGAACTTCCTGGTCGCGGAGGCCCGGCAGGAGCCCACCTTCACCTTGCGGATGAACACCGAGGCGACCGGACTGCTCCGGGACGGCGACCGGGTCACCGGCGTCCGGTACCGCACCCGGGACGGCGAGGAGGGCGAGCTGCGCGCCGACCTCACCGTCGCCGCCGACGGCCGGCACTCCACCCTGCGCCGGGCGGCCGGCCTGGCGGCCCAGGAGTTCCCGGTGCCCTTCGACACCTGGTGGTTCCGGCTGCCCCGGCACCCCCACGAGCAGGCCCAACCGCCCAGCCTCGTCCCCGGGTTCGGGTCCGGCGACATGGCGCTGAGCTTCGCCCGGAGCGACTACTTCCAGATCGCCTACTTCCGCGCCAAGGGCGCCGACCCGCAGCTGCGCGCCGAGGGGATCGAGCGGTTCCGCGAGCGGATCGCCCGACTGCTGCCCCAGTACGCGGACCGGGTCGACCGGTTGGCGAGCCTCGACGACCTGCACCTGCTCGACGTCCGGCTCAACCGGCTGGACCGCTGGTACACCGACGGGCTGCTGCTGATCGGCGACGCCGCCCACGCGATGTCCCCGGCCGGCGGGG
This sequence comes from Kitasatospora sp. NPDC057512, assembly GCF_042802135.1. Classification (NCBI taxonomy): domain Bacteria; kingdom Bacillati; phylum Actinomycetota; class Actinomycetes; order Kitasatosporales; family Streptomycetaceae; genus Kitasatospora; species Kitasatospora sp. NPDC057512. The sequence goes on along the minus strand of NZ_JBHVET010000137.1, from coordinate 7,501 downwards.
TGGGCATCAACCTCGCCATCCAGGACGCCGTCGCGGCCGCCACCCTGCTCGCCGAACCGCTGCGCCGCGGCCGTCCGACCGAGGCGGCCCTGGCCCGGGTCCAGCACCGCAGGCTGCGGCCGACGGTGATCATGCAGCGGATGCAGCGGGTCCTGCACAGCGTGCTGTTCGAGCCGGTCCTCACCGGCAGGCGGGCCGGCCCGCCCGCCCGACTGGTGGCCCTCGCCCGGCACGTCCCCGGCTTCCCGGTGCTGCTCTCGCGCCTGATCGCCTTCGGCCCGCTCCCCGAGCACGCACCGGCCTTCGCCCGGCGCGACGCCTGAGCCCCGCCCGCCCGATCCTCGCGAACCGTCCGTTCGGACGGGCGGATCGCGGGGAACGACCGTTGGCATGACGATCCCTCACCGCCTGATCGGCACCGGCGACCACCACGTCCTCGTCCTGCACGACTGGTTCGGCACCAGCGCGGGCTGGGGCCCGTTCCTCGACTACCTCGACGGCAAGGCCTTCGGCTACGCCTTCCTCGACTACCGCGGCTACGGGCTGCGCAAGGGCGTCACCGGCGCGTACACGCTCGCCGAGATCGCCTCCGACGCGCTCGCCCTGGCCGACCAGCTCGGCTGGGACCGCTTCTCGCTGATCGGCCACTCCATGGGCGGCAAGGCGGCCCAGCAGGTGCTCGCCGAGGCGCCGCTGCGGGTGCGCAAGCTGGTCGGCCTGGCCCCGGTGCCGGCCGGGGAGTACCCGATGGACGCGGCGGGCGAGGCCCTGTTCTACGGCGCGGCCGAGGACCGGGAGAAGCGCTTCGCGATCCTCGACCTGGTCACCGGGCAGCGGGCCGGCCGGGTCTGGCTCGACCGCATGGTCGACCAGTCCCTGCGGCAGTCCACCCCCGAGGCCTTCGGCGGCTACGTCCGCGACTGGACGACGGCCGACCTGCGGCGCCGGATCGACGGCAACCCGGTGCCGGTCAAGGTCATCGTCGGCGAGCACGACCTCGCCCTCACCGCCGAGGTGATGCGCGGCACCTTCCTCGCCCACTACCCCAACGCCGAGCTGGAGGAGCTCGCCGGCAGCGGGCACTACCCGATGTACGAGGCCCCGGTGGCCCTGGCGACGGCGGTGGAGGGCTTCCTGCACAACTGAGGCCGGCCCGGCCGGGGCTTCCGTATGATCCGACGATCACGACTGAGCGTTCGGGGGCGTGCGGGAGTTGGTGCGCGCCGTGGGGTAGACGCTGGCGCATGGACCCGAGACCCGTGCGCATTGGGCGTCTCATCCTTGTCGCTTACGTTCGATGCATGACAGATGAGCGAGTTGACGACACGTCACCGATGCTGGTGATCGGCGCCTCCGGAGCGGTCGGGCGGCACGTCGGCCTGCAGCTCGCGGCGGCCGGCCTGCGGGTGCGGACGCTGCCCCGGCGGGAGCTGCTCGACCCGGCGTCGCTGGAGGCGGCGGTGCAGGGCGCCGGCGCGGTGCTGCTGGGGTGGCCGTTCCCGACGGCGGACGGGGCCACGGAGGCCGTCGGCGTGCTGGCCCGGGAGGTCGGGCGGGTGGTGTTCCTGTCCTCGGCCGTCCCCGGCCGGCCGGAGGGCGGGGTCGAGGCGCTGCTCGCCGGCAGCGGGGTGCGGCACACGGTGCTGCGGGCGCACGGGTTCGCCGCCGCGCTGCAGTGGGCGGAGGAGATCAGGGCCGGGGGCACGGTGCGGGGCTACGGCGGTGCGGCCGGGCTGAACCCGGTGGACGAGCGGGACATCGCGGCGGTGGCCGTCCGGGCCCTGGTGGAGGACGGCCACGACGGCGCCCGGTACGTCCTCACCGGCCCGGAGTCGCCGACCCAGGCGGAGCAGGTGGAGATCATCGGCGCGGCCGCCGGCCGCCCGGCCAGCTGGCAGGAGGTCTCCCGCGCGACCGCCCGCCACCGGATGTCCGCCGCCGGCCACCCCCAGGCCGCCGTCGACGGCGCCCTGGACCTCGTCCACGCCCGCCTCACCGCCCCCGAGCCGGCCACCAGCACCGTCCAGGACGTCACCGGCCACCCGGCCCGCAGCTTCCGCGCCTGGGCGAAGGACCACGCGGCCCTGTTCCGCTGAGCCGGTCCACGAGCGGCGGGCGGGCCCGGACGAGGCGGGCGGAGCGCCCCGTGAGCCCGCCGGTGGACGCGGGGATCAGATCCCGAGCCCGCGGACGACCAGGTCCACCAGCGCGAAGAAGAACAGCGAGATCCCCACGAAGCTGTTGGTCTGGAAGAACGCCCGGTTGAGCTTCGACAGGTCGTTCGGCCGCACGATGGTGTGCTCGTACACGAAGGCCCCCGCGACGACCGCGAGGCCGATCCAGAACGCCGCTCCGGCATCCGTCAGGAGCGCGAACCAGCCCAGCAGGAGCGTCGTCAGGACGTGGCACACCCGCGCGCCCCGAATGGCCGCCGGCACGCCGTACCGCGCGGGCACCGAACGGACCCCGTGCTCGCGGTCGGACTCGACGTCCTGGCAGGCGTAGATCAGGTCGAAGCCGCCGATCCAGATGCCGACGGCCACACCCAGCACGACCGCCTCCCACGACCAGCTGCCGGTGACCGCGAGCCAGGCGCCGACCGGCCCCATCGCCTGGGCGATGCCCAGGATCGCCTGCGGGAAGTTCGTGAACCGCTTGCCGTACGGGTAGACCACCATCGGCACCACGGCGACCGGCGCGAGCGCCAGGCAGAGCGGGTTGAGCATCGCGGCCGCGCCGAGGAAGACCACCAGCGCGACGGCCGAGCCGACGTACGCGGTCTTCAACGACACCGCTCCGGTGACCAGTTCGCGCGAGGCGGTCCGCGGGTTGCGGGCGTCGATCTCCCGGTCGATGATCCGGTTCGCCGCCATGGCGAAGGTGCGCAGCCCGACCATGCACACGGTGACGACGAACAGTTCGCCCCAGTGCACCCGCCTGTCCGCGAGGAACATCGCCGTCAGCGCGGCGATGTACGCGAACGGGAGCGCGAAGACCGAGTGCTCGATCATCACCAGGCGCAGGAAGGCCCTGGTGCGCCCCGGCGTCTCGACAGCTGCCGTGCTCACAGTCCGTACTCCGGAACATCCCCGCCGCTGCGGGGCCGACGGGCCCCCCGCGCCTGACTCGGCTTCACAACGCTGCTCCTCACAGTCCGTATTCCTTCCAGCGACGCGACACCAGTGCGGCGGTGGCCGGGTCGGAGGACACCATCTCCGGCCAGCCGCCGTCCCGGGTGTACCCCTCCTCCGGCAGCTTGCGGGTCGCGTCGATGCCCGCCTTGCCGCCCCAGAACTGCTGGTACGAGGCGTGGTCCAGGTGGTCCACCGGGCCTTCGACCACGGTCAGGTCGCGGCTGTAGTCGACGTTGCCGAAGGCCCGCCAGGCGACCTCCTGGTAGTCGTGCACGTCGCAGTCGGCGTCCACCACGATGATCAGCTTGGTCAGCGACATCATGTGCGCGCCCCAGATCGCGTGCATCGTCTTCTGGGCGTGCTTGGGGTACTTCTTGTCGATCGAGACGATCACGCAGTTGTGGAAGCCGCCGGCCTCGGGCAGGTCGTAGTCGACGATGTCCGGGATGATGATCTTCAGCAGCGGCAGGAAGAACCGCTCGGTGAACTTGCCCAGCGGGCCGTCCTCCGTCGGCGGGCGGCCGACCACGATGGACTGGAGGATCGGGCGGCGGCGCATCGTCACGCAGTCGATCTTCAGGGCCGGGAACGGCTCCTGCGGGGTGTAGAAGCCGGTGTGGTCGCCGAACGGGCCCTCGGGCAGCATCTCGCCGGGCTCCAGCCAGCCCTCCAGGACCACCTCGGCGTCGGCCGGGACCTGGAGCGGCACCGTCTTGCAGTCGACCATCCGGACCCGCTCCCCGGCGACGAAGCCGGCGAAGAGGTACTCGTCGATGTCCCCGGGCAGCGGCGCGGTGGCCGCGTAGGTGACGGCCGGGGGGCAGCCGAAGGCGATCGCGACCGGGAGGCGCTCACCGCGCTTGGCCGCCACCGCGGCGTGGTTGCGGCTGTCCTTGTGGATCTGCCAGTGCATGCCGATGGTGCGGCGGTCGTGCCGCTGGAGCCGGTAGAGGCCCAGGTTGCGGATGCCGCTGTCCGGGTCCTTGGTGTGGGTCAGGCCCAGGTTGAAGAAGGAGCCGCCGTCCTGCGGCCAGGTGAAGAGCGCGGGCAGGTCGTCCAGGTCGACGTCGTCGCCGGTGAGCACGACCTCCTGCACCGGGGCGTCGCCCGGCTTCACGTGCCGGGGCGGGACGTGCGCCATCGAGGCGAGCTTGCCGAAGGCGTCCCGGAAGCCGGTGAAGCCCTGCGGCAGCTCGGGCTTGAGCAGGCCGGCGATCTTCTCGGAGATGTCGTCCGGGCCCTTGAGGCCGAGCGCCTTGGCCAGCCGCCGCTCGGTGCCGAAGACGTTCATCGCCAGGGGCATCGACGAACCCTTGACGTTCTCGAAGAGCAGCGCCGGGCCCTTGGCCTTCTGCACCCGGTCGACGATCTCGCCGATCTCCAGGTGCGGGTCCACCTCCGCCTTGATGCGCTTGAGGTCGCCCTCACGGTCGAGGGCCCGGAGAAACGAGCGGAGATCGTCGTATGCCATGCCTGTCAGTATCCGCCACCCGATAGCCTGGCCGGGTCAAGGGCCCCTGGAAGGCGCCCGCCACCATCGCCGCCCGGGGGGAGATCCCAGCCGTGCCGAGGATTCTTCTGACCATCATCCTTCCGCTCGCGCTCTGGGTCTGGGCGTTCGTGGACTGCCTGACCACGCCCGAGGACGAGGTGAAGCACCTGCCCAAGGTGGTCTGGGTGCTGATCGTGCTGCTCTTCCCGCCGCTGGGCCCGATCGCCTGGCTGATCGCCGGCAAGCAGCGCGGCTTCCTGCGGGCCGCGCCCGCCGGGGGCCACCCGGGGTACCCGGCCGACGACCGCGCGGGCCGTCCCGCCGCGCGCGGCGGGCGCCCGCTGGCGCCGGACGACGACCCCGAGTTCCTCGCCTCGTTGAAGAAGGACGACAAAGACCACGAGTCCATGCTCAAGCAGTGGGAGGCCGATCTGCGCCGTCGCGAGCGGGAGCTGCGCGACCGCGACGAGCCCGAGGACGGCAGGAAGAGCTGATCGGAGCGGGTCCGCCCGCTCGCCCGGACAGCCCACCCCCACCGTGCGGGGTGGGCTGCGGCATTTTTGGTGCTTCCCTACGACTGCGCAACCCCTAACCCGGACGGCGACCCCCTGCCCGCCGGGCTTGAGCGGACCTTGAGTGGAGCCCAAGAGGACCGGCCTACATTACTGGGAGACGGCCCTGACCTGCGCTTTCCTTCATGCTCAGATCATCGGACCATCATCTGTCCGACAACCCCCGGTATCCGAATGAACACCGAGCGCTCAGTCAACGATCCGACCGCTTCTGTCCAGGCCTGACAGCTAAACGAACTCGACCTTGTACGGAATCGACGCCGAAACCAGCGCACGGCCCCTCGTACAGTCATAAGTGAAGAAAGTGATTCGCAGCCGGGGGCACAGCAGACGTTGGCTGTCGGACAGTTCCCTCACCCTTGGAGTGGTTCGAGATGACGGTTGTGCATGAGGCGCCGGTCGACGGCGAGGTCCCCGAGGTCCCGGCCGACGCCCGCGGGCGGGTCGCCGAGCTGCACGAGCTGCGCGAGAAGGTCCGCCGCGGCCCCAGCGACAAGGCCACCGAGGCCCAGCACGCCAAGGGCAAGCTGACCGCGCGCGAGCGCATCGAGCTGCTGCTGGACGAGGGCTCCTTCCAGGAGGTCGAGCCGCTGCGCCGGCACCGCGCCCAGGGCTTCGGCCTGGAGGCCAAGAAGCCGCACACCGACGGCGTGATCGTCGGCTGGGGCACCGTCCACGGGCGCACCGTCTTCACGTACGCGCACGACTTCCGGATCTTCGGCGGCGCGCTGGGCGAGGCCCACGCCCAGAAGATCCACAAGATCATGGACATGGCCATCGCGGCCGGTGCCCCGCTGGTCTCGCTGAACGACGGCGCCGGCGCCCGCATCCAGGAGGGCGTCACCGCCCTGGCCGGCTACGGCGGCATCTTCCAGCGCAACACCAAGGCGTCCGGCGTCATCCCGCAGATCTCGGTGATGCTCGGCCCGTGCGCCGGCGGCGCCGCGTACTCCCCCGCGCTGACCGACTTCGTCTTCATGGTCCGCGAGACCTCGCAGATGTTCATCACCGGCCCGGACGTGGTCCAGGCGGTGACCGGCGAGAAGATCAGCCAGAACGGCCTCGGCGGCGCCGACGTGCACGCCGGCGTCTCCGGCGTCTCGCACTTCGTCTACGACGACGAGCAGTCCTGCATCGAGGAGGTCCGCTACCTCCTGTCGCTGCTGCCGCAGAACAACCGCGAGATGCCGCCGTCCGTGGTGACCGAGGACCCGGTCCAGCGCCGCAACGACAGCCTGCTGGACCTGGTGCCCGCCGACGGCAACCGCCCGTACGACATGCGCAAGGTGATCGAGGAGATCGTCGACCACGGCGAGTACCTGGAGGTCCACGAGCGCTGGGCCACCAACGTGCTCTGCGTGCTCGCCCGGATCGACGGCCACGTCGTCGGCATCATCGCCAACCAGCCGCAGTCGCTGGCCGGCGTGCTGGACATCAACGCGAGCGAGAAGGCCGCCCGCTTCGTCCAGATGTGCGACGCCTTCAACATCCCGCTGGTCACCCTGCTCGACGTCCCCGGCTTCCTGCCCGGCGTCGACCAGGAGCACGGCGGCATCATCCGCCACGGCGCCAAGCTGCTGTACGCGTACTGCAACGCCACCGTGCCGCGCATCTCGCTGATCCTGCGCAAGGCCTACGGCGGCGCGTACATCGTGATGGACTCCCGCTCGATCGGCGCCGACCTGTCCTACGCCTGGCCGACCAACGAGATCGCCGTGATGGGCGCCGAGGGCGCGGCCAACGTCATCTTCCGGCGCGAGATCAACGCCGCCGAGGACCCGGACGCCATGCGCGCCCAGAAGATCAAGGAATACAAGAACGAGCTGATGCACCCGTACTACGCGGCCGAGCGCGGCCTCGTGGACGACGTCATCGACCCGGCCGAGACCCGCCAGGTGATCGCTTCCGCCCTGGCCATGCTCCGCACCAAGCACGCCGACCTGCCCAGCCGCAAGCACGGCAACCCGCCGATGTAGTGGCGCGCACCGCCGCAGCGGCCCGCACCGCAGCAGCAGCCCGCACCGACGCGCCACCACCTCAGACCACAGCCACCCGGGGGAGAAACCAGGACATGACCGCTTCCGCCGAACCCCTCGTCCGCATCGTCCGCGGCAGCCTCACCGACGAGGAACTCGCCGCCCTGACCGCCGTCCTCGCCGCGCGCGCCGCCGTCGCGCAGCAGGCCGCCGCCGCCGCGCCGATCGAGCCGATCGCCAACTGGCAGCGCCTGGAGCGCCGCCCGGCGTACTACTCGCCGTTCAGCTGGCAGCAGGCGGCCTGACGGCCCACGGCCCGTGCCGACG
>NZ_JBHVET010000136.1:0-14520 GCF_042802135.1 Kitasatospora sp. NPDC057512 | reverse complement strand
AACTGGGCCCGGGCGGCGGCGAACTGGTCGCGGCCGCGACCCCGGCCGTCGGCGCGTTCGGCGAGCCGGTCGGCGATCGCGTACTGCGCCTCGGCGGGCTTCTTGTCGTCGTACTTGAACTTGGCCCGCACCTCGTCGACGGTCAGCCGGAGCCCGCGCAGGCCGGGCAGCTGCCGGGCCAGCTCGCCCTCGCCGGGCACCACCCGGACCTCCGGCGTCTCGGGCTGGAAGTGCGCCAGCTGGCGGTTGAGGATCTCCGCCTTGCCGGCCGCGGACTCCACCACCTCGGCGGTGCAGTGGAAGTGGACCGAGGCGTAGTAGCTGGTGGGCGTGCCCGGTGCGCCGCGCCAGTGGCCCGGGGCGAAGGCGTAGCCGTCGGTGACCGCGAGGGTGACCTTCGGGTCGGCCCGGACGGCGGCCAGCAGCGGGTTGGGCGCGGCGAGGTGGAGCAGGATCTCGCCGCGGTCGGCGTCCAGCAGGAAGTGGGTCGGGACCAGCACCGGCCCCTCGCCGGGGCGGCCGTTGGCGGCGAGCAGGCCGAAGTCGCGGCCCTCGGCCAGCCAGGCGCGCCACTCGGCCTCGTCGCCGCGGTCCCAGGATCTGATCAACACGGGTGCGCCTCCCGTCAGCGGGGGTAGCCGCGCAGGTGCGCGGGGAGCGGGACGGTGGTGCCGGGGTGCGGCTCGGGGGTGCCGTGCACGGTGGTGACCGGGATCAGCCCGGACCAGTGCGGCAGGCCGGTGTCCTCCGGGTCGTCGTCGGCGCCGTCCTCCCGGGTCTTGGCCGAGACCTCGTCCAGCTCCAGCCGGATGACGGCGGTGGCGGCGAGCTCCTTGGCGTTGGCCGGACGGACCTCGGCGGAGCGCCCCGGTATCGCGTGGTCGACCAGGGCGGCGAGCGCGACGTCCAGCTCCTCGGGGTCGGTGACCTGGTGCGCGGTGCCGTGGGCGACCACCGAGCGGAAGTTCACCGAGTGGTTGAACGCGGACTTGGTCAGCACCAGCGCGTCGACCTGGGTGACGGTGACGCACACCGGCATGCCCTGCTCGCCGGAGGCGTTGCGCAGCGGGCGGCTTCCGGTGGAGCCGTGGACGTAGAGCCGGCTGCCGACCCGGGCGAAGATCGTCGGCAGGACCACGGGGGCGCCGTCGACGACGAAGCCGAGGTGGCAGATGTAGGCGCTGTCGAGGATGGCGTGGATCGCCTCCTGCTCCCAGGTGGCCCGGTCCCGGTAGCGGGTGGGGGTGGTCCTGGGGGTGCGGGAGTAGCTGGGCGACTCTTCCGGGTTGGCCGACATGACATCCTCTATGTACTAGTGCATACTTAACTTTGTGCTAGGAGACTATCCGCTGAAAGGGCGACGCGCCAGCGAAATCGCGGCCCACGTCGAGCAGGGCGTGAGCAGCGGACAGCTCGCCCCCGGAACCGCGCTGCCCCCGCTGCGCGACCTCGCCGCCGAACTGGGCGTCAACCCCAACACCGTCGCCGCCGCCTACCGGCTGCTGCGCGACCGCGGCGTGATCGAGACCGCCGGCCGCAAGGGCAGCCGCATCCTGCCCAGGCCGGCGCTCACCCCGCGCGACCAGATCCGCGTCCCCGTCCCGCCGCACGCCCGCGACCTGTCCACCGGCAACCCCGACCCGGCCCTGCTGCCCGACCTCGCCCAGGCCCTCGCGGCCGCCGCCGAGGCCGCGCGCACCGACCCCGTGCTGTACGGGCATGCCGGCGTCGACCCGCGGCTGCTCGCCCTCGCCCGCGCCTCCTTCGAGGCCGACGGCCTGCCCGGCGGCCCGATCGCCGTCGCCTCCGGCTCGCTGGACACCGTCGAACGGATCCTCGGCGCCCGGCTGCGCCCCGGCGACGCGGTGGCCGTCGAGGACCCGGGCTGGGGCAGCCTGCTCGACCTGCTGCCCGCGCTGGGGCTGAAGCAGGTGCCCGTCCGGCTGGACGACGAGGGCCCGCTGCCGGGGTCGCTGGCCGCCGCGCTGGCCGAGGGCGTCCGGGCCGTGGTGGTCACCAGCCGGGCGCAGAACCCGACCGGTGCGGCGCTCACCGCGCGGCGGGCCGAGGCGCTCAAGGCCGTCCTGGCCGAGCACCCCGGGGTGCTGCTGATCGAGGACGACCACGGGCACGGCATGGTCGACCAGCCGTACCACCCGCTGGTCGGCGCCGGGAGCAGGCACTGGGCGGTGGTGCGCTCGGCGGCCAAGGCGTACGGGCCGGACCTGCGGGTCTCGGTGGCGGTCGGGGACGAGGAGACGATCGGACGGGTGGCCGGGCGGCTGCGGCTGGGCGCCGGCTGGGTCAGCCACCTGCTGCAGCGCACCGTCGCGGAGCTGTGGAGCGGCGACGCCGCGCCGGTCGACCGGGTGGCCGCCGCGTACCGGGCCCGGCGGGACGCGCTGCTGGGCGAACTGGCGGCGCGCGGGATCGCGGCGCACGGGCGGAGCGGACTGAACGTCTGGGTGCCGGTGCCGGACGAGACCTCGGTGCTGGCGGCGCTGGTCCAGCGCGGCTGGGTCGCGGCGCCCGGTGCGCGGTACCGGATCCAGTCGCCGTCCGGGCTGCGGTTCACCACGGCGCGGCTGGAGGCGGCGCAGGCGCGGGAGCTGGCGGAGGACCTGGCGGCGGTGCTGGGGGCGGGCGGGGGCGGGTCGCGGCTGGTGTGAGCCCGGGGCCCGGGTGGGCGGGCCCCGGAGGGCGGGGCGGGTGGGCCCCGGAGGGCGGGGCGGGTGGGGCAGGTGTGGCGGGTGTGAACCGCGGGCGGCGTCCGGGCGTCGCCCGCCCGGTTGGTCTGAACCCGGCGGTAACAAAAGCGGAAACCTCCCGCAGACGCCTAGCGGTGGTGGGCGCGCGCATGTCATCTTCATCGCGCCACCGGCCGGCGGCCCACCCTCACCCAGGCGTCCTCCCGTACCCCGTTCCCCGGGAGGACCGAGCCGCAGGAGTTCCGCAGTGCCCGAGAACTGTTCGAGCAGCGCCCGCAGCACCCGCGATGCCCGCAGCACCCGCAGAGCCCCTCGCCCCGGCCGGCGGTTGCTCGCCGCGGCCCTGGCCCTCCCGCTCGCCGTCGCGGGCCTGGCCGTCGCCTCGCCGGCCTCCGCCGCTCCGTCCACCCCGGCCGCACCGGCCGTCGTGCCGTCCGGGCCCACCGCCAGCGTCACGCTCGGCGACAGCTACATCTCCGGCGAGGCCGGCCGCTGGAAGGGCAACGCGGCCGGCACCGGCGGCGGCCGCAACGGCACCGACCGGGCCTGGACCGGCAGTTCGTACGACCCCTCGCGGGTCTACGGCGCCACCGCCGCGAGCGGGTGCGACCGCTCGGACGTCGCCGAGGTGCTCAGCGCCTCGACCGGGGCCCAGAACGAGATCGACCTGGCCTGCTCCGGTGCCGTCAGCGCGAACGTCTTCCGCGCCGCCAACGGCGGCCAGTCGCTCAAGGGCGAGGCCCCGCAGGCCGACCAACTTGCCACCGTGGCACGGCAGAACAACGTCAAGCTGATCACCCTGTCGATCGGCGGCAACGACCTGGGCTTCTCGGACGTCATCTCCACCTGCGTGCAGGACTACCTGATCTGGTACTCCTACTGCCACGACTCCGCGCAGTCCGGGATCGACGCCAGGATGCCCGCCGCGATGGCCGGGGTCGGCAAGGCGATCGACGAGATCCGCGCGGTGATGGCCGACGCCGGCTACGCGCAGTCGGACTACCGCCTGGTGCTGCAGTCCTACCCGTCGCCGATCCCGCGCGGCGCCGAGATGCGGTACCCGGAGAGCGGCTGGACCCGCTCCAACACCGGCGGCTGCCCGTTCTGGGACGGCGACGCCGACTGGGCCCGCGACTCGATGGTGCCGCAGATCTCCGGGGCGCTGGCGGGCGTCGCCGCCGCCAAGGGCGCGCAGTTCCTGGACCTGTCGGACATGCTGCAGGGCCGCGAGGTCTGCTCGACGGCCACCCGGCAGCCGACCGCGAGCTCCGGCCCGTCCGCGACCACCAGCGAGTGGGCGCGTTTCCTGGACGGCGGCCTCAACTCCACGCAGGGCGTGCTGCAGGAGTCGATGCACCCCAACTACTACGGCCAGCAGGCGGTCGGGCGCTGCCTGACGCTGCTGTGGGCGCGCCCGAGCGGTGACTACGCGTGCCGCAACACGGCCGGGCAGGACGCGAGCGGGATGTACCTCACCGCACGCTGAGCACGCGGCTCGGCGCCCCCGCGGCCTCGGCCGTGGGGGCGCCGTCGTTCTGTCGTTCCGTCGTTCCGCCGTGCTCAGCCCTTGGCGAGCAGGGACTGGGCGTGCGCGATGACCTGATCCGTCGTCAGGTACGCGTCGGTGTACTCGAAATCCTGCAGTCGGGCGGGCTGGCGGGCGAGGAAGCCGGTCCGGACGAAGTCGTCGCCGGCGGTCGCGTTGAGCAGCCAGTTGGCGCCCACCCGGAACTTGGCCGCGTTGGTGCGCATCGCCATCAGGTGGTAGCCGCGCGCCACCAGCTGGGCGGGCACCCCGCGCAGCTCGATGCCGAGCGGCTTGGAGACCGCGTCCTTGCCGCCGAGGTCGACCACCAGGCCCAAGTCCTTGTGGTAGTAGGGCTCCAGGGGCTGGCTGCGGAGCGAGGCGATCACGTTGTCCGCCACCTTGCGGCCCTGGCGGGCGGAGTGCTGGGCGGTCGGCGGGCAGACCGCGCCGTCGCCCTTGGCGAGGTCGGGGACGGCGGCGGCGTCGCCGAGCGCGAACACCCCCTCGAACTGCGGCACCCGCATCTCCGCCGTCACGGCGAGCCGGCCGCGGACCGTCTCGGCGTCCAGAGTGCCGATCAGCGGGCTCGCGGCCACCCCGGCCGTCCAGATCAGGGTGCGGCAGGGGAGCACCCGGCCGTCGGTGAACTTGACCGTCTCGGCGCCGACTTCGGCCACCGAGACGCCCAGCGACACCTCGATGCCGCGGTCGCGCAGCACCTCCAGGGCGGCCTCGCCGAGCGGGTCGCCGAGCTCCGGCATCAGCTTCGGGGCGATGTCGATCAGGTGCCACTTGATCTGCCGGGCGTCCAGGCGCGGGTAGCGGTGGGCGGCGGCGGTGGTCAGGCGCTGGAGGCAGGCGGCCGTCTCGGTGCCCGCGTAGCCGCCGCCGACCACCACGAACTGGAGCCGGGACTCGCGCTCCTTCTGGTCCAAGGTGGCCGAGGCGAGGTCGAGTTGGGCGATCACGTGGTCGCGGACGTAGGCCGCCTCGGCGAGTGTCTTCATGCCGCGGGCGTAGTCGGTGAGGCCGGGGATGTCGAAGGTGCGGGTGACGCTGCCGGGGGCGAGTACCAGGACGTCGTACTTCTGCGCCACCACCTCGTCGGTGATCTTGCGGACGACGCACACCTTGGAGGCCGGGTCCACGCCGATGGCGCCGCCGGGGACGATGTGGGTGCGGCGCAGCGTGCGGCGCAGCGAGACGGCCACGGACTGCGGGGTGAGGACGCCGGCCGCGACGTGGGGGAGGAGGGGGAGGTAGAGCTGGTAGCTGAACGGCGTGACCAGCGAGATCTCGGCCTCCGACGGTGACAGCTTGTGTTCGAGGCGGCGGGCGCACTCCAGGCCGGCGAAGCCACCGCCCACGATCAGGATCCGAGGTCGTTCCATCGCTCATCCCTTTGCCGTGAAGGTCCCCATTACTGTCCGCCACACTCGCACGGAGCAGCGGGGGCTGCCACCGGGGCGGGGCCGTGGGGGTGGGGGAGAGGAGGGCGGGGAGAAGGGGTGGGGGGACGAGCGTCGTGCAGGGGGCTGCCACCGGGGCGGGGCCGTGGGGGTGGGGTGGAAGAGGGCGGGGAGAAGAGGGAGAAGGGAGGCCGGGGACGAGCGTCGTGCGGGGTGGCGCTGGGAGGGGGAGAGAGGAAAGGGCCGCGACACCGATAGGCTGTCGGCCGTGCTACCCGAGGTGACGGCGATCCGGTACGTGACGCCACTGCGAGAAGGCGGCTCGATGCCGGGCCTGGTCGAGGCCGACGATCGGCGGCTGTACGCGCTGAAATGGGTCGGTGCGGCGCAGGGCCGCAAGGCGCTGGTCGCGGAGGTGCTGGCCGGGGAGCTCGGCCGGCGGCTCGGGCTGCCGGTGCCGGAGCTGGTGACGGTCGACCTGGACCCGGTGCTCGCGCGCAGCGAGCCGGACCACCAGATCCAGGACCAGATGAGGGCCAGCGGCGGGACCAACCTCGGGATGGCCTTCGTCAGCGGCGCGCTCAACTTCGACCCGCTCTGCTTCGAGGTGGATCCGGAGCTCGCCGGGCAGGTGCTCTGGTTCGACGCGCTGATCGGCAACGTCGACCGCTCCTGGCGCAACCCCAACCTGCTGGTGGCGACCGGCGGACTGCGGTTGATCGACCACGGCGCGAGCCTGATCTTCCACCACAACTGGCTGGGTGCCGCCGCCTGGATCCGCCGACCGTACGACGCCTCCGACCACGCGCTGCTGGCAGCTCGGCCGGACCTGGCGGCGGCCGACAAGGCGCTCGCGCCGCTCGCCGAGGCGGCGATCGAAGGCGCGGTGGCGCAGATCCCCGAGGTCTGGCTGGTGGACGAGTTCGGCTTCGACTCGCCCGACGAGGTGCGCGCCGCGTACCGGAGCCAGCTGACCGAGCGACTGGCCGGTCCGCGCGACTGGCTGCCGGAGGTGCCCGCATGACCGGTTTCACGCTGTCCGCGCTGCCGGCCACCGTCGAGCTGCACGACTACGAGTACGCCGTGATCCGCGCGGTGCCGCGGGTCGAGCGCGGCGAGTGCGTCAACGTCGGGGTGCTGTTGTACTGCCGGCAGAGTTCGCACCTGGCCGCCCGGACCCACCTGGACCAGGCCCGGCTGCTGGCGCTGGACCCGGTGGCGGACGTGCAGGGCGTGCGGCGGGCGCTGCAGGGGATCGAGGCGGTCTGCCACGGCGGCCCGCAGGCCGGTCCGGCGGCGGGGGACAGTGCCGGGCAGCGGTTCCGCTGGCTGACCGCGCCGCGCAGCGCGATCGTCCAGCCGGGGCCGGTGCACACCGGGCTGACCGCGGACCCGGAGGCGGAGCTCCGGCGGCTGTTCGACCAGCTGGTGCTCTGACACCGGAAGGTTCCGGGGCGGCTCGCGGACGGTTGCCCTGGTCAAAGCTTGAGTTGCTGAAGCACCTGGTCGTACTCTGGCCCCATGGGTTCGACAGCGACGACGACCGTACCGACCAACGCCGAGTTGATGGAGGTGTTGGCCTCCGTCGGTGCCGCGTACTTCCAGGACTTCGCGGCCGCCGCGGCCCGGCACGGGCTCTCCTCCTCGCAGGCCAAGGCGCTGGGCGCGGTGCAGGAACCGGTGCCGATGCGGGCGCTGGCCGGGAGGCTCGGCTGCGACGCGTCGAACGTCACCGGGATCGTGGACCGGCTGGAGTCGCTGGGCCTGGCCAACCGGGAGGCGGCGGCCGGTGACCGCCGGGTGAAGATCGTGGTGATCACGGCCGAGGGCCGGGAGATCCTGAACCGCATCCGCGGCGAGATGGCCCGGACCCACCAGGCCTTCGAGGCGATGACCGACGAGCAGCGGATCGCCCTGCACTCGATCTGTTCCCAGGTGCTGCCGGTGCTGGCCGGCCGTACGGGCGGCGCGCAGTAGGACCCGCGCCGCCCGCGCGCCGCCGGCGCGCCACCCGTGCTCCGTCCCGGTCAGAGCAGCCCGGCGAGCTCCGGTGGCAGCGGCCGGTGGTGGAGCAGGGTGAGTGAGCGGGTGGTCCGGGTCAGGGCGACGTAGAGGTCGCGCGGGGCGAGTGCGGCCGGCTCGACCACCACGACCGCGTCGAATTCCAGCCCCTTGGCGTCCGCGACCGTGAGCGCGTCCAGTTCCGCGGCCAGGGCGTCCGGTGCGATCACGCCGAGGGTGCCCGGGCCGACGGGCAGCCGGGCGAGCGCGGCGGCGAAGTCGCCCGCCGGGACGGGGACCGCGCGGGGCGCCTCGGTGCCCCGGCGGATGGACTCGGGTGGCCGGTGGCCGGGTACGGCGGTGCGCAGCACGGCGGCGGCGAGGGCCATGACGGGTTCCGGCGTGCGGTAGTTGACGGTGAGCCGCTCCTCGCGCCAGCGGCCGGGCAGGTGCGGGTCGAGCGTCTCGGCCCAGCTGCGGGCGCCGGCGGGCGATCCGGTCTGGGCGAGGTCGCCGACGATGGTGAGCGAGGTGGTCGGGACGCGCCGCAGGACGGCGCGCCAGGCCATCGCGGACAGCTCCTGCGCCTCGTCCACGACGACGTGGCCGTACGCCCAGGTGCGGTCGGCGGCGGCGCGTTCGGCGGTGGAGCGGTACGGACCGTCGTCGCGGAAGCGCTCGGCCAGGGCGGCGGAGTCCAGCAGGACGTCGTCGGTCTGCCCGGTGATGGTCAACACGCCCTGGGCGAAGGCCAGTTCGTCCGGATCTTGACCAGTGGGGGCCGAAGGCGCCTCGGTACCCAGGAGTTCGGCGGCCTCGTCGAGCAGCGGGACGTCCTCGGCCGTCCAGTCGGAGCCGGGCGGGCGGAGCAGGGCGGTCGCGTGCTCGGGGGCCGCCCGGGAGAGCAACTCCCGGTCGGTGAGCAGGCGTTCGAGCAGCTGCTGCGGGGTGAGCCGGGGCCAGAGCGGGTCGAGCGCGGCGCGGATGTCCGCCCGCTCCCACAGCTCGCGCGGGGCGTAGTGCGCCTCCTCGTCGTCGTACGGACGGCCGAGGTCGAGCGCCTGGCCGATCGCGAGGGCGTCGAGCAGGGTGCCCAGGTAGAAGGCGCGGGCCCGGTTGTGCGGCAGTCGCAGGCCGCGGGCGGCGTCCCGGGCCTCGGCGCAGGCCCGGGCGGAGACCCGCAGCCCCTCGCCGAGGTCCAGGCCCTCGGCGGGGGCCGTCTGGTGGGCGGCCACGGCGTGGCGGAGCACCCCGGCCATCCAGGGACCGCCCTTGGCGAAGGCGGCGGCGGGGGTGTCGGTGCCGGTGGCGGCGAGGCCGGGGAGGAGTTCGGCGACGGTGCGGAGCACCACCTCGCTCTCGCCGAGGGCGGGCAGCACCTCCTCGATGTACCGCAGGAAGCCGGGGTTGGGGCCGATCACCAGGACGCCCCGGCGCTCCAGCGCGGAGCGGTGGGTGAACAGCAGGTAGGCGGCGCGGTGCAGGGCGGCCAGCGTCTTCCCGGTGCCGGGGCCGCCCTGGACCACCAGGGCGCCGGGCAGCGGGGAGCGGATCACCCGGTCCTGTTCGGCCTGGATGGTGGCGACGGCGGTGCCCATCCGGCCGGTGCGCTCGCGGTCGAGGGCGGCGAGCAGGGCGGCCTCGCCGGCCAGGGCGCGGCGGCCGGACTCGTCCAGCCCGGCGAGGTCGAGCGCCTCGTCGTCCAGGCCGGTGAGGGTGCGGCCCCGGGTGTGCAGGTGACGGCGGCGCACCACCGGACCGGGGTGGACGGGGGTCGCGGTGTAGAAGGGGCGGGCGGCCGGGGTGCGCCAGTCGAGCAGCAGTGGTTCGTACGTCTCGTCGGTCAGGCCGGTGCGGCCGATGTAGTGGACGGTGCCGTCGCGCTCGTCGAGCCGGCCGAAGCAGAGGCCGCGTTCGACCGCCTCCAGCCGGGCGGCGTGGCGGGCGGCTTCGCGGGCGTGCACCTCGCGCTCCAGCCGGGCCTGATGGGTGCCGCCGGACCCGGCGCCGTCGTGGGCGCCGTCGGCGGTGCGGCGGGCCCGGTCGCGCACGGTGTCCAGCCGGGCGTAGAGCCGGGTGAGGTGGGCCTGCTCGGTGCGCAGGGCCGCGGCGAGGGCGCTGGAGTTCCATGCGGTCACTGGCGGTTCGCTCATCGGTGTGGTATCCTTGCGGTGAGGAGGCTGTGAAGCGTCATCTGAAAGGCGCTCAATTGACCCAGCCTACCCCATCCGCCGACGTCCGGCGTGACCTCGGCTGTTACTCTTGCGAAGCGTGAGCGCGAAGCCCCAGATCCCCAATGTCCTGGCCTCCCGGTACGCCTCGGCGACCCTGGCCCAGCTGTGGTCCCCCGAGCACAAGGTGGTCCTCGAGCGCCACCTGTGGCTCGCCGTCCTGAAGGCCCAGCAGGACCTCGGCGTCGAGGTTCCGGCGACCGCCGTCGCCGACTACGAGCGGGTGATCGACCAGGTCGACCTCGGCTCGATCGCCGCCCGTGAGCGGGTCACCCGCCACGACGTGAAGGCCCGGATCGAGGAGTTCAGCGAGCTCGCCGGGCACGAGCAGATCCACAAGGGAATGACCTCCCGGGACCTGACCGAGAACGTCGAGCAGCTGCAGATCCGCCAGTCCCTGGAGCACGTGCGGGACCGCACGGTGGCCGTGCTGGTGCGCCTGGCCAAGCTGTCCGCCCAGCACGCCGAGCTGGTCATGGCCGGCCGCTCGCACAACGTGGCCGCGCAGGCCACCACCCTGGGCAAGCGGTTCGCGTCGATCACCGACGAGCTGCTGGTCGCCTTCCGCCGCCTGGAGGAGCTGATCGCCCGCTACCCGCTGCGCGGGATCAAGGGCCCGGTCGGCACCGCCCAGGACATGCTCGACCTGCTCGGTGGCGACACCGACAAGCTGGCCGAGCTGGAGCGCCGGGTCGCCGGGCACCTCGGCTTCGAGAACGTGCTGACCAGCGTCGGCCAGGTCTACCCGCGCTCGCTGGACTTCGAGGTGCTCACCGCCCTCGTCCAGCTGGCCGCCGCGCCGTCCAGCCTGGCCAAGACCATCCGCCTGATGGCCGGCCACGAGCTGGTCACGGAGGGCTTCAAGGAGGGCCAGGTCGGCTCCTCCGCGATGCCCCACAAGATGAACACCCGCTCCTGCGAGCGCGTCAACGGCCTGGCCGTCATCCTGCGCGGCTACGCCTCGATGACCGGCGAGCTGGCCGGCGACCAGTGGAACGAGGGCGACGTCTCCTGCTCGGTGGTGCGCCGGGTCGCGCTGCCGGACGCGTTCTTCGCCTTCGACGGCCTGCTGGAGACCTTCCTGACCGTCCTCGACGAGTTCGGCGCCTTCCCCGCCGTGATCGAGGCCGAGCTGGACCGCTACCTGCCGTTCCTCGCCACCACCAAGGTGCTGATGGGCGCGGTGCGCGCGGGCGTCGGCCGGGAGACCGGGCACGAGGTCATCAAGGAGCACGCCGTCGCCTCCGCGCTGGCGATGCGCGCGGGCGCCCGGGAGAACGAGCTGCTGGACCGGCTGGCCGCCGACGAGCGGATCCCGCTGGACCGGGCCGCGCTGGACGCGCTGCTCGCCGACCGGCTGTCCTTCACCGGCGCGGCCGGCGCCCAGGTCGCCGAGGTGGTCCGCCAGGTGGAGGCCGTCGCGACCGCCTACCCGGAGGCCGCCAAGTACGCCCCCGGCGACATCCTCTGACGTCTCGTCAGCCCTGAACCGAGGGCCCCGCCGCCGGACCGGTGGCGGGGCCCTCGCGCGTCGTGGGGACGTGGCCCGGGTCCAGCGGCGGGGTGGTGGTGCCGCACGGCCAGTCGCAGTTCGGCTCGGCCACCTGCTGCTCCTCGGGGGCGAGCACGTTGCCCCGTACGGTCGCGAGGGCGATCAGCCCGCCGGCGGCCAGCAGGCCCGCGCAGATCAGCATCGCGGTGTGGAAGGCGGCGTCGACCGAGGAGGGCACCCGGTAGGCGTCGCCGCTCAGTCCGGCCAGCGCCGGCAGGGCGGCGACCGCGAGCAGGCCGGCCGCGCGGGCGGCGGCGTTGTTGACCCCGCTGGCGATGCCCGCGTGCCGGACCTCGACGGCGGCCAGCACCGTCGCCGTCAGCGGTGCGACCAGCAGCGTCATGCCGCAGCCCATCACCGTGACGGCGGGCAGCACGTCCACCCAGTACGAGGAGTCGGGGCCGACGCGCAGCATCAGCAGCACGCCGGCGGCGCACAGCAGGGGGCCGACGGTCAGCGGGATGCGCGGGCCGATCCGCTTGCCGAGGCGCCCGGCGCGCGCGGACAGCAGCAGCATCAGCACGGTGATCGGCACCAGCGCGAAGCCCGAGACCAGCGGCGAGAAGCCGGACACGATCTGGAGCTGCACCACCAGGAGGAAGAAGACGCCGCTGAACGCCGCGTACACGCACAGGGTGACCAGGTTGACGGCGGTGAACAGCCGGGAGGAGAACAGTCCGAGCGGCAGCATCGGATCGGGCGCGCGGCGCTCGACGGCCACGAAGGCGACGCCGAGCACCACTCCGAGCACCCCGCTGACCCAGACGGCGGGGGACAGGCCCTCACCGGCCGCCGTCAGCGCGTAGGTGATCGCGCCGAGGGCGAGGGCGGCGAGCACGGCGCCGAGGACGTCGAAGCGGCCGGAGGCGCCCTCGTCCCGGCTCTCCGGCACCGACCGGGTGGTGACCGCGATCACGGCGGCGGCGAGCGGCAGGTTCAGCAGGAAGATCCAGCGCCAGCCGGGGCCGTCCACCAGCCAGCCGCCGAGGAAGGGGCCGACCGCGGCCGACACCCCGCCGAGACCGGACCAGAGCCCGACCGCCGCCGAGCGGTCGTCAGGGTGGAAGACGGCCTGGAGCATGGCGAGCGAGCCGGGGGTGAGCAGCGCCCCGCCGATGCCCTGGACGGCTCGGGCGGCGATCAGCACGTGGATGTTCGGCGCGGCGGCGCAGGCCGCGGAGGCGACGGCGAACCAGACCACGCCGATCAGGAAGACCTTGCGCCGCCCGTACCGGTCGCCGAGCGCGCCGCCGAGCAGGATCAGGCCCGCCAGGGTGAGCAGATAGGCGTTCAGGGTCCATTGCAGGGACGCGAGGGAGGCGCCGAGGTCGGCGCCGATCCGGGGCAGCGCGACGTTCACCACGGTGCCGTCCAGCATCGCCATGCTGGAGCCGAGCACCGTCGCCATTAGTACCCAGCGACCCTGCGCGGTGCCCAGGCGCAGGGTGCCGGCCTCGGAGGTGGCCACGGGCGAATCCTGCGCTGCCGAGGCGCACGTGACAAGGGTCACCGGTGGGCGTGTTGGCGGCTGGCGGTGCGTGAGCGGACGGGTGCGCGGCGTGGCCGATCTCGGCGCAGGGTCGTGGATCAGTGGCGGGGGGTGAATAGATTGTGTACGCACTGTGGGCCCGGGCCTGCGGAGGGTCACCGGGGCGGGGGGAATCGTTGCCGTTTCAAGAGATCGACATTGCTTCACCCGAACGGATGGGTTTTAGTTCAGCGACCGCCCGGCCAGTCCGGACGGATCCGCCGGGTGGAACGCCGAGTCCTGCCGCTGCCCGGTGGTTCGAAACGAACTCTGTACGGCAGGAGCGGGGGACCCACAGGTAAGTCGCCGGACCGGAGTTCGCGCCTCAGGGCGCGGGCGTCCAGGGCCGGCTTGGGGTGAAGCCGCGCATGCGGCCGGGCAACTCCAGCCCGAACCCGACAGCTCACCTCGCAGGCGTCGGAGAGGAAAATTCCATGCCTGCACAGGCTCGTCGTATCGCCCTGCCCCGCGCCGCCCGCATCGGCATCGCCACCGCCGTCACCGGTGTGTCCTTCGCCCTTCCGCTCGTCACCGCGATGAGCGCCCAGGCCCACACCCCGGCCGCTCCGGCCGCCGCCTCCACCGAGGCCAAGCAGGCCGCGCAGGCCGCCGCTCCGGCCGCCCAGGCCGCGCAGGAGAGCTACCGCGTCGTCAGCGGTGACACGCTGTCCAAGATCGCCGACGCCAAGAACGTCGAGGGCGGCTGGCAGGCGCTGTACGAGCAGAACCGCTCGGTCGTCGGCGCCAACCCGAACCTGATCTTCCCGGGTCAGCAGCTCGCGCTGTCCGGCCACGCCGCCGCGCCGGCCGCCGACGCCGCCCCGGCGAAGCCCGCCGCCCCGGCCAAGCCCGCCCAGCCGTCCGCCCCGGCGACCCAGGCCGCCAAGCCGCAGGCCCAGGTCCAGGTGCAGACCGAGGCCGCCAAGCCGTCCGCGCAGCTCCAGACCCAGCTCCAGGTCGCCGCTCCGGCCCAGGCCGTGACCGCCACTCCGGTCGCCGCCGCCACCTCCGGCTTCGTCGCCCCGCTGGCCAACCCGAGGCTCGGCACCGCCTACGGCGTGGCCGGCTCGATGTGGGCCTCCGGTCACCACACCGGCCAGGACTTCGTCGCCTCCACCGGCACCCCGCTGCGCGCCGTCGCCAACGGTGTCGTGGTCAAGGCCGGCAACGGCGGCGCCTACGGCAACGAGGTCGAGATCAAGCTCGCCGACGGCCACTACGCCGAGTACGCGCACCTCTCCTCGATCGGTGTGAAGATCGGTCAGACCGTCACCGCCGGCCAGCAGATCGGCCTCTCCGGCGCCACCGGCAACGTGACCGGCCCGCACCTGCACTTCGAGATCCGCAACGGCTCGGAGTACGGCTCGGACATCAACCCGGTCGCCTACCTGCGCGCGCACGGCGTCGCGCTCTGACAGAGCTCCGAGGTTTCAGGAACCACCGCTGCTGCGGGCGAACCGATCGCCCGGGATGGTCATGTCGGGTGACCGCTCGACCGGGTGATCGCCGCACGGCGGACATGGGCGCGGGACACGCCCAGGCCGGCCCGGCCGCATGAGGACC
>NZ_JBHVET010000135.1:0-14562 GCF_042802135.1 Kitasatospora sp. NPDC057512 | reverse complement strand
GGTCACGGACGCAGGAGTGACACGAGGAGGCGTCACATGCGGAAGACGCCGTACGGGGCGGGCGGCGCCAGCGGGGCGTTGGCGCAGGCGGTGAGGGCGAGACCGACGACGGTGCGGGTGTCCATCGGGTCGATCACGCCGTCGTCCCAGAGCCGGGCGGTGGCGTAGTAGGCGTTGCCCTGGCGCTCGTACTGCTCGCGGACGGGGCGCTTGAACTCCTCCTCCGCCTCGGTCGGCCACTGCTCGCCGTGCGCCTCCAGCTGGTCGCGGCGGACGGTGGCG
The DNA here is from genome assembly GCF_042802135.1 of Kitasatospora sp. NPDC057512. Lineage (NCBI taxonomy): Bacteria > Bacillati > Actinomycetota > Actinomycetes > Kitasatosporales > Streptomycetaceae > Kitasatospora > Kitasatospora sp. NPDC057512. The sequence goes on along the minus strand of NZ_JBHVET010000135.1, from coordinate 14,280 downwards.
AGGACGGATGCCGCCTGCTCGCCGCCCATCACGGAGATCTTGGCGCCCGGCCACATCCACAGGAAGCGGGGTGAGTAGGCCCGGCCGCACATCGAGTAGTTGCCGGCTCCGTACGACCCGCCGATCACCACGGTCAGCTTCGGGACGCGGGTGCAGGCGACGGCGTTGACCATCTTGGCGCCGTGCTTGGCGATGCCGCCCGCCTCGTACTGGCGGCCGACCATGAACCCGGTGATGTTCTGGAGGAAGAGGAGGGGGATGCCCCGCTGGTCGCACAACTCGATGAAGTGGGCGCCCTTGAGGGCCGACTCGGCGAACAGCACGCCGTTGTTGGCGACGATGCCGACCGGGTGGCCGTGGATCCGGGCGAAGCCGGTGACCAGGGTCGCGCCGTACTCGGCCTTGAACTCGGCGAACCGGCTGCCGTCCACCAGCCGGGCGATCACCTCGCGCACGTCGTAGGGCGTGCGCGGGTCGACCGGCACGGCGCCGTACAGGCCCGCCGGGTCGACGGCCGGCGGCTCGACCGGGGTGAGCGGCCACGGCCTGGCCTCGCGCGGGCCGAGCCCGGCGACGATCGTGCGGACGATGGAGAGGGCGTGGGTGTCGTCCTCGGCCAGGTGGTCCGTCACGCCCGAGGTGCGGGAGTGCAGCTCGCCGCCGCCCAGCTCCTCGGCGGTGACCACCTCGCCGGTGGCGGCCTTCACCAGCGGCGGACCGCCCAGGAAGATCGTGCCCTGGTTGCGGACGATCACGGCCTGGTCGCTCATCGCCGGGACGTACGCGCCGCCGGCCGTGCACGAGCCGAGCACGGCGGCGATCTGCGGGATGCCCGCGGCGGAGAGCCTGGCTTGGTTGTAGAAGATCCGGCCGAAGTGGTCGCGGTCCGGGAAGACCTCGTCCTGCATCGGGAGGAAGGCGCCGCCGGAGTCCACCAGGTAGACGCAGGGCAGCCGGTTCTCCAGCGCGACCTCCTGGGCGCGCAGGTGCTTCTTCACCGTCATCGGGTAGTAGGTGCCGCCCTTGACGGTGGCGTCGTTGGCGACCACCACCACCTCGCGCCCGGCGACCCGGCCGATGCCCGCGATCACTCCGGCCGCGGGGGCCGCGCCGTCGTACATCCCGTCGGCGGCCAGCGGGGCCAGCTCCAGGAAGGGGGAGGCCGGGTCGAGCAGGGTGTCCACGCGGTCGCGGGGCAGCAGCTTGCCGCGGGAGGTGTGCCGGGCGCGGGCCTTGGCGCCGCCGCCCAGGGCGGCCGCGTCGAGCTTCGCGCGCAGCTCGGCGACCAGGGCGCGGTGCGCCTCGGTGTTGGCGCGGTACGCCTCGGAGCCCGGGTCGGCGGAGCTGCCGAGCCGGGGTGCCGGTGCGGCGGCCGCGGACGGGGCGGCGCCGGGCGCCACCGTCGTGCCGGTCGCCGCGACGAGCCGGACGCCGGTGGGTGTGCCGGCGGTTGAGTTGACCATTCCCAAGAGCTCCCTTGCCCTCGGACCAGGTGGGCAGCCGGGTGCGGTCCGCCCGTGATCGCCACGTTAATTAACGTTAACTTACGCGCCCAGGTTAACGGCCGATAACCCGACTGTCTACGATGGACGGTATGCCCAACGTCCCCGCCGCCTCCGCGCTCCCCCGCCGTGACCAGATCCGCCGGGAGGCCGCGAGGCTGTTCGCAGCCCGGGGCTTCCTCGGCGTGGGCGTGGACGAGATCGGCAAGGCCGTCGGCATCAGCGGCCCCGCGCTCTACCGCCACTTCGCCGGCAAGGACGCGATGCTCGCGGACCTGCTGATCGGCATCAGCGAACGCCTGCTGGACGAGGGGCGCCGCCGCGCGGGCGGCGGGGAGGGCCCGGCCGCCACGCTGGACGCGCTGATCAGCGGCCACGTCGACTTCGCGCTGGGCGACCGGGACCTGATCACCCTGCACGACCGCGAGCTGCTGAACCTCAAGGAGGAGGACCGGCGCACCGTCCGCCGGCTCCAGCGCGGCTACGTCGAACTGTGGGTGGACGTGGTCCGGCAGGCCTACCCGCCGCTGGCCGACCCCGCCGCCGAGCCGGTGGCGCGGGCCGCCGTGCACGCCGTCTTCGGCCTGATCAACTCGACCCCGCACAGCCTCGGCCCGAACCCCGACCAGGGTGAGCGCGCCGCCCTCCAGCGCGACGGCATGGCCGCCCTGCTCCACGCCCTCGCCCACGGCGCCTTCGCGGCGGCCGCGGACTCGGCCGGCGTCCCCGGCATCCCTGTTGCCCTCGGTGCCCCTGTCGTTCCCGTTGGCGGTTCGGCGGCCGCGGAGGCCTGAGCCCCGCATCCCCGGCCCCCATCCCCATCCCCATCCCCGGCCCCCGACCCCCGTCCCCGGCCCCCGTCCCCGTCCCCGGCTCCGGCTCCGGCTCCGGCTCCGTCCCCGGCTCCGTCCCCGGCTCCGGCTTCGTTTTCGACGAAGAGGGGCCCGGCGGAGAATGGTCGGGAGCGAAGGTCTGCCGCTGAACGTCCCGTCGGTAGCCCGCCCGCAGTACGCCGTTGGCCCGTCCGGAGGCCTAGTCCCAAAGGACGGCGCCCGTCCGCCCGTGGCCGCTGGGTGTCGCGAGGGGCGTCGGCGACTCTGGAAATGGCCCGGGCGGAGTGGGCCATGCGAGTGTTCGGCCGGGAATCACCGCAGGCCATCGGCTGTTGGCGAGTCCGCCGGACCGGATGATCCGGGCTGTCAGGGCCCGTTCCGAACCCGCCCGGGGCGGAAAACGCCATGGCGACCACCCGACGAAATGGTTAGCATCCCTAAATATGCCTGAGACTCACGGATCCACGGTGGAGCAATCCCCGAGCGGCCCCCCGGCCCCCGGCACGACCCCGGAGGCCCCCGTCGACAGCCCGCGGGCCGCCGTCGGGAACACCGGGCCGGCCGCCGAAGACGCCGAGCCCGCCCCCGAGAACGTCCGGCCCGCCCCCGAGTCGGCCGGCTGGCTCCGCCGCCTGGTCGGCTACAGCTGGCGGTCCCGCCGCAGCCTGCTCTTCGCCTTCGGAGCCTCGCTCCTCGGCATGGCCGTCACCGCGCTGGTGCCGCTGGTCACCAAGCTGATCATCGACGACGTCATCGTCGCCCGCACCCGTTCGCTGGTCCCCTGGGCGGTGGTGCTGCTGCTCGCGGCCCTCGTGGTCTTCGGCTGCACCCAGGTCCGCCGCTACTATGGCGGCCAGCTCGCGGTGGACGTCCAGCACGAGATGCGCAGCGACCTGTTCCGCTCGCTCGGACGGCTGGACGGCCACCGCCAGGACCGGCTGGACACCGGGCAGGTGGTGGGGCGCGCGACCTCCGACCTCCAACTGGTCAACGGCCTGCTCTCGATGCTGCCGATGATGACCGGCTACCTGCTGATGTTCGTCATGTCGCTGGTCGTGATGGTCTGGCTGTCCCCGCCGCTCACCCTGATCACCGTGGTCATGGCGCCCGCGCTGTGGTGGGTCTCGGCGTTCAGCCGCAAGCGCCTCTTCCCGGCCACCTGGGCCGCCCAGCAGGAGGCGGCGGCCGTCGCGGGCGTGGTGGACGGCGCGATCGGCGGCGTCCGCGTGGTCAAGGGCTTCGGCCAGGAAGCCCAGGAGCTCGACAAGCTGGAGACGGCCTCCCGCAACCTCTTCGCGGCCCGGCTCCGGTCGATCCGGCTCAACGCCCGCTACAACCCGGCGATGCAGGCGATCCCGGCGCTCGCCCAGGTCGGCGTCCTGGCCTTCGGCGGTTGGCTGGCCGTCGACGGCAGGGTCACCCTCGGGACCTTCGTCGCCTTCTCCACGTACGTCGCCCAGATGACCGGCCCGGTGCGGATGCTGACCATGGTCATCACCGTCGGCCAGCAGGCCCGGGCCGGGGTCGAGCGCGTCCTGCAGCTGATCGACGAGCGCCCGCTGGTCCAGGAGCGCCCGGACGCCCGCACCCTGGACCTCGCGCACGGCGAGAGTCCGGAGAGCGCGCCGGACGGTACTACGGGAGGAGCCCCGGGCAGGGGCGCCGCGTCCGACGGCCCCACCCGCACCCCCGTCGGCCCGCGTACCCCCGACATCGCCTTGGAGTTCGACCGGGTCGAGTTCCGCTATGACCCCGAGCACCCCGCCCCCGTCCTGCACGGCCTCAGCCTGAAGCTGGCCCCCGGCGAGACCCTCGCCCTGGTCGGCGCCTCCGGCTCCGGCAAGTCGACGGTGGCCCAGCTGGTGCCCCGCTTCTACGACCCGGCCGCCGGCACCGTCCGCCTGTACGGCCACGACCTGCGCGACCTCACCCTGGACTCGGTCCGCGCGACGGTCGGCATCGTCCCCGAGGAGAGCTTCCTCTTCTCCGAGACGGTCCGCACCAACATCGCCTACGGCCGCCCGGACGCGACGGACGAGCAGGTGGTCGCCGCCGCCCGCGCCGCCCAGGCCGACGAGTTCGTCCGCGCGCTGCCGGACGGCTACGACACCAAGGTCGGGGAGCAGGGCCTGACGCTCTCCGGCGGTCAGCGCCAGCGCATCGCGCTGGCCCGGGCGATCCTCACCGACCCCCGGATCCTGCTGCTGGACGACGCCACCTCGGCGGTGGACCCGCAGATCGAGGCGGAGATCCACGACGCGCTGCGCTCGGTGATGACCGGCCGCACCACGCTGCTGATCGCCCACCGCCGCTCGACCCTCCAACTCGCCGACCGGATCGCCGTACTGGAGCGCGGCCGGCTCCTGGACCTCGGAACGCACGAGGAACTCGAAGCCCGATGTCCCCAGTACCGGGCCCTGATCACCGATCCCGAGGCCGGTCACGCCGTCCGGCTGTCCGCCCCCGAAACGGCGTCCCCCGAAGCGGCGTCCGACGAGCCGGCGTCCGCAGAGGCACCCGGAACCCCCGGAACCCCCGGAACCCCCGTAACCCCTGCGACCAGTGGAACCCCCGGAACCCCCGGAACCCCCGCCCTCCCCACCCCCGCCCTGGCCAAGGCCGCCCGCACCGCCGACCCCGACCTGCTGGACAAGGTCGCGGCCCTTCCGCCCGCCTCCGACGTCCCGGCCGTCCCCCGCGCCGAGGCCGAGGCCGGCGACCCCGACTTCACCCTGCGCCGCCTGCTGCGCCCCTTCCGTAGCCCGTTGCTCATCGCCCTCCTGCTGGTCGCCCTGGACGCGGCGGCCGGGCTGGTGCTGCCGGTGCTGATCCGGCACGGCATCGACGAGGGCGTCCGCAAGGGCCTGATGTCCGGTGTCGCGGTGGCCGCGCTCGCCGCGCTCGTCGTGGTCCTGCTGGACTGGGTGGTGCAGAGCGCCGAGAACCGGGTCAGCGGCCGTACCGGCGAGCGCGTCCTCTACACGCTCCGGCTCAAGATCTTCGCCCACCTCAACCGGCTCGGCCTGGACTACTACGAGCGCGAGCTGACCGGCCGGATCATGACCCGGATGACCACCGACCTGGACTCGCTGACCTCCTTCCTCCAGACCGGCATGGTCACCGCCGTGGTCAGCCTGCTGACCTTCGCCGGGATCTTCGCCGCCCTGCTGATCATCGACGCCGGCCTGGCCCTGGTGGTCTTCGCGGTCCTGCCGCTGCTGGTGATCGCCACCCTGGTGTTCCGCAAGAAGTCCAAGGACCAGTACGAGCGCTCCCGCGACCTGATCAGCACCGTCAACGCCGATCTCCAGGAGAACGTGGCCGGCATGCGGATCGTCCAGGCCTTCCGCCGCCTGGACACCAACACCGACCGCTTCGTGGCCCGCGGCATCGCCTACCGCGAGGCCCGGGTCCGGGCCCAGCTCTACATCTCGCTGTACTTCCCGTTCGTCCAGTTCCTCTCCAGCGTGGCCGCCGCGCTGGTGCTGATCGTCGGCGCCTCCCGGGTCGACGCCGGGACGCTGACGGTCGGTGCGCTGGTCGCGTACCTGCTCTACATCGACCTGTTCTTCGCGCCGGTCAACCAGCTGTCCCAGGTGTTCGACGGGTACCAGCAGGCCTCGGTGGGCCTCGGCCGGATCCGCGAGCTGCTGCGCACCCCGACCGCCACCGCCGAGGCGGTCGACCCGGTCCCGGTGGCCGGGGGCCTGCGCGGCGAGATCTCCTTCGAGGGGGTCGGCTTCGCCTACAACGGCGGCGCGGACGGCGCCCCGACCGTGCTGAGCGGCGTGGACCTGCACATCCCGGCCGGGCAGACGGTGGCGCTGGTCGGTGAGACCGGGGCCGGCAAGTCGACGCTGGTGAAGCTGGTCGCCCGGTTCTACGACGCCACGGAGGGCACCGTCCGGGTGGACGGGGTCGACCTCACCCGCTACGACCTGGCGCAGTACCGCCACCGCCTGGGCGTGGTGCCGCAGGAGGCGTACCTCTTCGCGGGCACGGTCCGCGAGGCGATCGCCTACGGCCGGCCGGAGGCCTCGGCGGCCGAGGTGGAGGCGGCGGCCCGGGCGGTCGGCGCGCACGACATGATCGTCCGGCTCTCGGACGGTTACGACCACGAGGTGGCCGGCCGCGGGCGCAACCTTTCGGCGGGCCAGCGCCAGCTGATCGCGCTGGCCCGGGCCGAGCTGGTCGACCCGGACATCCTGCTGCTCGACGAGGCCACGGCGGCGCTCGACCTGGCCACCGAGGCGGCCGTCAACCATGCCGCGGACCGGCTCAGCGGTGGTCGGACCACCCTGGTCATCGCCCACCGCCTGACCACCGCCGAGCGTGCCGACCGGGTGGTCGTGCTGGACCACGGCCGGGTGGTCGAGGACGGCACGCACACCGAACTGCTCGCCCGGGGCGGCACCTACAGCCGGCTCTGGCAGGCGTTCATCGCCGACGGTCACCCGGCGGTCGAGGCCGTCGCCGCCGGATAGGTCGGCCCCGCACCCGGAGCCCCGTACCCGGAGCCCCGTACCCGGAGTCCCGCACCCGGAGCCCCGCACCTGGAGCCCGAACGCTCCGAGCCGCCTGACGGTCCTTCCCGTGCGGACCGTCAGGCGGTGATCAGCGAGGCCAGCAGCTCCGAGGCGTCGATCCCGCGGGGCAGGTCGCTCACCTGCCCGTCCCCGACCTCGACCACCCGCCAGCCGGAGCCGTCCGCCCGGCTGGCGAGGTCGGTGGTGACGAAGCGGCAGCCGAGCCTGCGGACCAGCGCCGGGACGTCGGTGAGGTCGGGCTCGACGGCCTGGCGCGGGGCGTCCGGGTGCGGCCCGACCAGGACGGGCCGGCCGTCCAGCCATCACACCCGGGCCTCCACGGCCCGCCCGCCGCTCCCCGGCGCGCCGCCGTCCGCGCGCTCCGGCCCGGCCGCACCAGCCGCACTGGTCGCGCCCGACGCACCGTTCGTACGGGCCGCACCGTTCGTGCCGAGCGGTCCCGCCGCCGGGACGTCCGCGCCCTCGAACTCCTCGTACCGCCGTAGCACCACGCCGCCCGTCAGGAACTCGCCTTGCAGTTCGACGAACCGTCCGACCACCCGGCCGAGGGCCGCCAGGTCGGCCAACTCGGGTACGTAGCATGCCTCGTGCCACTCGTGCTTGCGCGACTTCACGTAGTCCTTGACGATCGCGGGACCGCGTCCGCCAAGCTGGGCCGCGGCCTCCGCCAGCTCCGCCGGCCCGGGCGCCTCCGGTCCTTCGGACGGAATCCACGCACTGGCCGGCGTCGCGCCCTCGAACACGCCGTACCAGCCGGGCAGTTCATGGGCGGTCGCGTACCCGGGCGCGCTGGTCAGCAGGTTGCCGCCGCGGGCGGCGAGCGCGGCGGCGAAGTCGGCGTACCGGGCGGAGGGCAGCATCCAACCCCGGTACCAGAGCGGGCCGGCGTCCCGCGGCACCCGCCGGACGGCCTCCTCGGCCCGCCCGGCGAGCAGCCCGTCGTGGTCGACCAGGTGGTGTTCACCGCCCAACTCCCGCAGGGTCCTGGCCTCCCAGGCGAAGTGCGGGTCGGGCCGGCGCGGGTTGAGCGGATCGGCGGGGAAGATGATCGCGGGTGCGGGCATGGCCGTCAGGGTACGGCGGACCGGTGGGCCCGGCGCCCGCCACGACGGACCGGTCGGCTCGGACACCCGACCGGAGTGCCGAATCCGCTCGACGGCCCCGGGTGGTCGCTGGAAGAGTGACCCGATGCGAAATCTGCTGCGCCCCCGCACACGCAGGCCGAGGCAGGCCGCCCGCACCGTGGTCCTGGACGGGAACGGCTCGGTCTTCCTACTCCGTTCCGACAACGACGAGGTCGGCGTGCACTGGACCATGCCGGGAGGTGGACTGGAACCGGGCGAGACCCCGTGGGACGGCGCCCGGCGCGAGCTGTGGGAGGAGACGGGCTGGAGCGACCTCGAACCCGGCCCGCTGCTCTGCACCTGGGAGCACGACTTCACCTGGCACGGCACCCCGGTCCGCCAGCACGAGCACATCTACCTCACCGGTGGACCGCACCGCGGCCCGGTCGGCGACGTCAGCGCGGTTCACGCCGTCGACCGGATCCTGGACTGGCGCTGGTGGACCCCGGCCGACCTCGCCGACGAGAACGCCGACGCGCTCTGGCCGCCCGCGCTGCCGGAACTGCTGGATGCGGTCCGCACGGGCTGGGCCGTGGACGGGCGGCCGCCGGTGCCCGTCGACCTCGGGTACATCCCGAACGCCCCGACCACCCGCTAAGCCCACCAGGCCGACCAAGCCCACCAGGTCGGCCAAGCCCGCCGAACCTGCTCGGTCCGCCGGGCCCGCTCGGCCCGTCGCCGAACGGGGCCGGCGGGGCGGCTAGGTGCGCCCGCCGCGCCGGGGCCGCCCGGCCGGACCGGGTTCCCAGCCGTGCAGCTCCAGCTCCCGGTCGTGCAGTGCGGCGGGGTTCATCAGCACCGTCAACTGGGCGCCGGCCAGGTGTTCGAGGTCGAGCCCGGTGGCGGACAGCAACTGCTCGGTCGGCACCGAGACGGCGATGGCGGGCCGCCAGGAGGGCAGTACCACCAGGCAGGTGCCGCGGCCGACCCGGATCGGCTGGGCCGCCACGCGGACCGGTGCGCGCTCCTCCGGTCGGCCGAGGGCCTCGGCGGGCCCGGGGCTGCCGCCGATCAGGATGCCTAGCGGCGGTTCGGCCCACGAGACCGCTGCGGCGGATCCGACGGCAACGGTGTCGAGGGCAGCGGCGTCGACGGCAGAGGGGGCGACAGCGCCGGTCCCGGCTCCGAACGACGGCACCCGCGCCGCCACTTCCGCCGCATCGACAAGTTCGTCCACCCGTCCGGTGCCCCCCGGCAGGGCCGGCCCGGTCGAGCCGGACGCGGCCGTCTCCCGTGCGGTCGCCTCCTGCCCTGTCCGGGAGGCCTGCGGGTGCATCCGGCGCAGTCGCCGGGAGGGTGACGGCCGCCGGGATCCCAGGATCCGCGGTTCCTCGTGCGCGGGACGCTGCGCCGGTACGGACGGGCCGCCCTCCGACGGTGCGATGGCGGGCCCGAACCGGACGAACCCGTCCTCGGTCTCCGCGGCGAGGCCGAGCAGGGCCCGCACCTCCGCGACCGGTCGGCGGCACGCGTCCGCCAGCTCGGCGACGGAGCGGCCCTGGGCGTGCGCGGCCCGCAGCCGCTCGGCGAACGCCGCCCGCAGCCGTGCCGTGGTCGGATCACCGTCGTTCGGATCACCGCCCGTCCGGTCGCCGTCCGTCGGTTCGCCGCCGTCCGTCGGACCGGCCGCGGGCAGGGCGGGCGGCGCCTCCGCGTCGTACCGGCTGCGCGGCTGCGGCACCGAGTCGGGGCGGGCCGTCGCCTCCGGGGTGCCGGGTGCGGCCGCACCCGGCTCGACGGCGGTCGCGATCGAGCACATCGGTGCGGCCGCGCCGGGCGGCGCGGGCGGGGGCGAGGATCCGGCGCTGTCCCGGGGCGTGCCGGGCAGGGTCGGGTCGGTTGCGGCGGGGTGGAGCGAGGTCATCTGCGGGCCCTTCGGGAAACGGTCCCGACGATCCTCCCGCACCACGCGATCAGCTCCAAGCGTCCAACCCGGTGGTGTGCGCGATACCACCGCGACACCGCCGCGACACCACCACGGAATCACCCGGGGGCCGTCGCGGGACCACTCGGGGATCGCCCGGGGACCGTGGCGGGGATCGCCCAAGACGGCGTCGGGCGGGCACTGTTGCCGTACGACCGGAGCGCCGCCCTGGCCCGCCCGCCGATTCCGACCCGGCCCGGCCGGCCGGGCTGATCCCGGCCCACCCCGGGCTGATCCCGAGCCCACCCCGGGCTCACCCAGACGGACTCACCCAGCGAATTCACCTACCCGGCTCAACTGCCGGGTGCGACAAAGCCCTTGAGGTCGGCGAGCACCGCGTTCGCCGCCATGACGCCGAGCCCGAGGAACCAGGTCTCGTCCGAAACCGGCCGGGCCTGACCGGACTTGACCGCACCGAGCGTCTTCCAGAGCGCGCCGCCGAGCACCGCGTCCTGGTTGGTCGAGCTGGGGCTGCCGTACACGCCGTAGAAGATCCAGTCGGCGTCGGCCTTGTTGATCTGCTCCGGGCTGACCTCGACCGCGAGCTCCTTGACCTGCTCGATCTTGGGCTGCGGCAGCGGCACGTCGGTGAGGATGGTGCCGATGAAGGAGAGCTCGGCGTAGAGCCGGGTGCGGCCCGGCATGAAGCGCAGCGGCGTGATGGTGGGCCGCTTGTCGCCGAGCTTCGCGCCGATCGCCGCGGCGGCCGCCTGGTACGCGTCGAGCTGCGCCTTGGCCTCGGCCTCCAGGCCGAACGCGCTCGCGTTGAGCAGGAAGTTCTGCTTCCAGGGGTAGCCGGGGCGCAGCGAGAAGACGGTCGGCGCGATCTTGGAGAGCTGCGCGTACTGGTCCTGGGCGCGCAGTTGGCTGCCGAGGATCAGGTCCGGCTTGAGCGCCGCGATGGCCTCCAGGTTGAGGCTGTTGATGGTGCCGACGGCGGCGGGGCTGCCGGCCTTGTCCTTGAGGTAGGACGGCAGGGACTTGGAACCGTCGGTGTACACGATGCCGACCGGCTGGATGCCGAGGGCGACGACGTTGTCGAGCTCGCCGGTGTCCAGCACCACGACCCGGGTGGGCCTGGCCGGGAGCACCGTCTCGCCCATCGCGTGCTTGAGGGTGCGCGGGTAGACGCCGGGGGCGGCGTCGGTGCCGAAGCCCTTCATCTTCTCGATCACGGCGGCGTAGTCGTCACCGCCCTGCTTGACCGACTTCTGGTTCGGGGAGGAGCCGCCGCCGGCCGGGGTCGAACCGCTGCCGCCCGATCCGCCCGATCCGCCGGAGCTGCCGCAGGCGCTGAGGAGTCCGCCGAGGCCGAGCACCGCCCCGCCGGCGATCCCGGCGGTGAGGAACCGGCGGCGGCCGGAGGTGCGGGGGGAGAGGACCGGGTCGTCGGAGGTGGGGGGCACGCGACGCTCCTTTCACGATCGACATTAGGTTAGGCAAACCTATCCGACCCGGGGAGCGGTGGCGGGAGCGGCCCGTCCGGACCGGGGCGCAAACCTGGTCGAACCTTGGCAAAAGGGAGAAACTTTCTTGGCCCAACTCCTTTGAAACAAAGGTACATGGGTTAACAAGCCGTAAATACATCCACCCGAACAGTCGTCACGAGAACGAATCGAAGCAAGTGGTTTAGATCACCAAGGGTTGGTCTACTCAACCTTCCACGCCCGCATCTAGGGTGCGCTGGTGTTTGATCAGCAGCTCTCAGAGCACACGAGCAGCGGCCGGGCAATGGCGCCCGGCGCTCCGCAGGGTGCCCCGGTCAGTGGCATCAGTGGTGGGGTCCCCGTCGATCAGGGGACCGCTGGGGGAGCGGGGGACAAGGGTCTACGGGGCGGTTCCGTCGGCCTGCTGAGCAGTGTGGTGCTGGGCGTCTCGACGGTCGCCCCGGTCTACTGCCTGACCGCCACACTCGGCCCGACCGTCACCGCGGTCGGGGTGCAGATGCCGGCGGTGTTCCTGGCGGGCTTCCTGCCGATGCTGCTCGTCGCGTTCGCGTACAAGGAGCTGAACAAGGACTTCCCGGACTGCGGTACGTCCTTCACCTGGGGCGTCCGGGCCTTCGGCCCCCGGGTCGGCTGGATGGCCGGGTGGGGCCTGACGGTGGCGACCATCATCGTGCTCTCCAACCTGGCCGGGGTCGCGACCGACTTCCTGTACCTGATGCTCGGGGAGATGACCGGGAGCAGTTGGGTCACCGAACTCGACCAGAACAAGGCCGTCCACCTGCTCACCGTGGTGCTGCTGATCGCCGGCGCCACCGCGATGAGCTACCGGGGGATGACCGCCACCAAGTGGTTCCAGTACAGCCTGGTCGGTCTCCAACTGGCCGTGCTGCTGCTCTTCTCCGTCATCGCCATCGGCAAGGCCGCCGCCGGCGACCTGCCCGACTCGATCGGCTTCTCCTTCTCCTGGCTCAACCCGCTCGAGGTCAGCTCGTTCAGCGCGTTCACCGCCGGGCTGTCGCTGTCGATCTTCATGTACTGGGGCTGGGACACCTGCCTGACCATGAACGAGGAGACCCAGGGCAGCGCCAAGACCCCCGGCCGCGCCGCGATGATCTCCATGGTCACCCTGGTCGGCTCGTACCTGCTGGTCGCGATCGCCTCCCAGATGTTCGCGGGCGTCGGCAGCACCGGCAACGGCCTCGGCAACCCGGCCACGGCCGACAACGTCTTCTCCGCGCTGGCCCGTCCGGTGCTCGGCTCGCCGTGGAGCATCCTGCTCTTCCTGGCCGTCGTCGCCAGCGCCGCCGCGAGCCTGCAGACCACCTTCATCCCGGTGGCCCGCACCCTGCTCGCGATGAGCGCCTACCGCGCGGTGCCGCCGCGCTTCGGCGCCGTCCACCCGCGCTTCCGCACCCCCGGCTACGCCACCGTCGCGGCGGGCATCGCCACCGCGGTCTTCTACGTCGGGATGAGCCTGATCAGCGAGAACGTCGTCCAGGACACCATCCTGGCGCTCGGTCTGATGATCTGCTTCTACTACGCGCTGACCGCCTTCGCCTGCGTCTGGTACTTCCGCCGTTCGCTGCGCACCGGTGTCCGCGACCTGCTACTCAAGGGCGTCGCCCCGTTCGTCGGCGGCGTGCTGCTCACCGCGGTCTTCCTCCAGACCCTCACCGACGCCTGGGCCCCCGACTACGGCAGCGGTTCGGTCTTCGGCATCGGCTCGGTCTTCGTGATCGGCGTCGGCATCCTGCTGCTCGGCGCGGGCCTGATGACCTGGTACGGCTTCATCCGGCCGGAGTTCTTCCGCGGCGAGACGCTGCACAAGGACACCCCGGCACTGGTCGTGGAGGACTGACTGCCGCTACCGTGGGGCGCATGAAGCGCTTCATCGGCCTGTGCTGGTGGCCGTCCTAGGACGGCCACACCACTCGCCTGAGCAGGGCCGTCCGGGATGGACGGCCCTGCTGCGTTTTCCGTAGGACGGGCCCCTCACCCCGGACGGCCGCCACCACCGCCGTACCGAGGAGAGACACCTTGACCACCACTGCCGTCCCCGCCACCGCCGTTCCCACCACTGCCGTTCCCGCCGTCACCGCGGCCGCTACCGCCGCCGTCGCGTCCGTCCTGTCCGACGACCCGGCCGCGCACCGCGTCCTCACCGGGGACCGCCCCACCGGACCGCTCCACCTCGGCCACTACTTCGGCACCCTGCGCAACCGGGTCCGGCTCCAGGACCAGGGCGTCGAAATGTTCGTCGTGGTCGCCGACTACCAGGTCATCACCGACCGCGACCTCGCCGACCGGCTCGCCGAGCACACCGAGAACCTCGTCCTCGACTACCTCGCCGCCGGCCTCGACCCCGAGCGGGCGACGATCTTCCCGCACAGTGCCGTCCCCGCCCTCAACCAGTTGCTGCTCCCCTTCCTCAGCCTGGTCAGCGTCGCCGAGCTGGGCCGCAACCCCACCGTCAAGGACGAGATCGCCCACTCCCGGCAGTCCGCCGTCAGCGGGCTGATGTTCACCTACCCCGTCCACCAGGCCGCCGACATCCTGTTCTGCAAGGCCGACCTGGTCCCGGTCGGCCAGGACCAGCTGCCCCACCTCGAAGTCGCCCGCACCGTCGCCCGCCGCTTCAACGAGCGCTACCCGCACGCCGACGGCAGCGCCGTCTTCCCCCGGCCGCAGGCCCTGCTCTCCGAGGCCCCGATGCTGCTCGGCACCGACGGCGGAAAGATGAGCAAGAGCCGGGGCAACGCCGTCGCCCTCGGCGCCACCGAGGACGAGACCGCCCGGATCATCCGCGGCGCCAGGACGGACGCCGACCGCCGGATCGGCTACGACCCGGTCAACCGGCCCGAGGTCTCCAGCCTCGTCCTGCTCGCCGCCCTCTGCCAGGACC
>NZ_JBHVET010000134.1:0-14565 GCF_042802135.1 Kitasatospora sp. NPDC057512 | reverse complement strand
GCGGCCGGCGCGGGCACCGGAGCCGGCGCCGCTACCGGTGAGGGAGCCGGTGCCGGAGCGGCGGCCGGAGCAGCGGTCGGACGGAGTCCGTCGTCGGGGGACAGCACCTCGCCCAGTGGCCTGGCCCAGCAGCGGACGCCCGTGAACGGGTGCCCCGGCAGCGGGACCCGGCCCGCCGACGGGTGGGCCCGCAGCGCCGGCCAGTCCAGGCCGACCCCCTCCTCGTACAACCGCCCCAGCAGCTCCAGGACGGCCGCGTCGGCGGCACCGGGCCGCAGCCGGAGCACCCTGGCGTCCGCGCGCCCGTCGAGCCGGGCCGCCAACCGGTCGCCGAGCTCGCCGCGGACCGCCAGCTCCACGAACACCACCGGGCCTGCGGCGAGTTGCTCGTCCGCCGCCGCGTGGAGCTGCTCCACCCGCAGCGGGTCACCCGCCACCGCCGGGTCCTGCCCGCCGCGCGCCCGCCGCAGCGCGGCGGTGTCCTCGGCGCTGAGATCGCCCCGCAGGTACCGGGCGGTGTAGCGGGAGATCCCCGAACTCATCAGCCCGTCCGGCCTGACCCCGGCCCGCACCAGTCGCCGGTACGCGGCGAGCTGTCCGCGGACCATCGCGGCGCGGTCGGCCGGTACGGGCAGCTCTTCCGGCAGGTCGTCCGGCGGCCGGTCGTCCGGCTCGCCGGGTGCGGCGTCCGCGGAGAGCAGGAACACCACCCGGGGCGCGGCGAGCGGTCCGGTCGCCTCGGGCGTCCCGGCCGTCTCGGGCCGACGCCAGGTGACCTCGGCGGCCAGGCGCACCGCGAGCTCGGAGGTGTCCCGGGCGACCACCGACACCCGGTGGCGGGCGTGCTCCCGGCCCTCGTTCAGCGTCCGCGCGACGTCGGCCAACGGGTGGGCGGTGTGGCGCAGTTCGAGCGACAGCCGCTCGCACTGGACGAGCAGGTCCGCCCGGCTGCGGGCGGACACCGCGACCAGCTGCGGGGTGCCGACGGCGGGGCGCACCGCAGTGGTCACCGGGGCGGCCACCGGGGGCTGCTCCACCACGCAGTGCGCGTTGACGCCGCCGAGGCTGAACGAGCTCACGCCCGCCCGGCGCGTCTCGTCGTCCCACGGTTCGAGCGAGGGGACGACCTCCAGGCGGGCGCCGTCGAGGTCGACCTCGTCGGCGGGCTGCTCGAAGTGCAGCGAGGGGTACCGCTCGCCGTGGTGGACGCTGAGCACCGCCTTGACCAGCCCGGCGATCCCCGCGGCGTGGTCCAGGTGCCCGATGTTGGTCTTCACCGAGCCCACCTTCACCGTGCGGTCGCCGTCCGGACGGGCCAGGGCCAGGCCCTCGGCCTCGACCGCGTCGCCGAGCCGGGTGCCCGAACCGTGGGTCTCGATGTATCCGGCGGTCGCCGGGTCCAGCCCGGCGGCGCGCCACGCCCTGGTGATGGCCTCGGCCTGCGAGCGGGCGCTCGGGGTGCTGATGGTCGCGGAGTGCCGGCCGTTGTGCACCACGGCGCTGCCGCGGATCACGGCGTGGATGAACGAGCCCTCCGCCAGCGCCCGTTCCAGCGTGGTGAGGAGCACCACCGCGCCGCCCTCGCCGGCGCCCGCGCCGTCCGCGGCGCGGTCGAACGCGCGGGACCGGGCGCTGGGCGAGACGATGCCGGGGAAGTCGGCCATCGCGGTCGCGGGCGGCACGACGTGGCGCAGGCTCACCCCGCCGACGACGGCGTAGTCCGCGTCGCCGTCGCGGAGTTCACGGCACGCCTGGTGGACGGCGACGAGGGTGCCGTTGCAGCCGGTGTCCACGCCGTAGCAGGGGCCGGTGAACCCGAAGAGGTGGGAGATCCTGGCGGGCAGGGCGCAGGGGATGTTGCCGCTCATGCCGAGGGTGCCGGGCTCGCGCACCAGGGGTGCGTAGCCGTTGCTCGGCGAGCTGAAGACCACCGCCGTCCGGCTGTCCCGGAGCCCGGACGGGGCGTACCCGGCGTTCTCCAGCGCCTCCTCGGTGAGCTGGAGCGCCAGCCGGTGCTGCGGGTCGGTCACCTCCGCCTCGCGCCGGGAGAGGCCGAAGTGCTCGTGGTCGAAGAGGTCGATCCGCTCCAGGTAGCCCTGCTCCGGATAGTCCTGCCGGGGGTCGAGCCCGGTGCTCCGGATCCGCTCCGGGGGGATCGGGCGCACCGAGTCCCGTCCCGCCCGCAGGTTCGCCCGGAAGGCGGCGAGGGAGTCCGCCTGCGGGAATCTGGTGGCGATGCCGATCACCGCGACGGCCGGCCTGCCGGGTGCCACGTCCGTACCGCTCATCTCGCCTCTCCGTTCCCGCGTCTCAGAGTTCGTAGGCGGCCGGTGGGACCGGTCCGTCGTCCCGCCCGCGTTCGCCCAGGTGGTCGGCGATCCGCCGGGCCTGGGCGGCGATGGTGACGTGGTCGAACAGCTCCCCCACCCGCAGCGCCCCGGGCCACTGCCCCTCCAACCGGTCGTGCAGGTCGACGACCTTGATCGAACTCCCGCCGACCGCGAAGAAGTTGTCGTCCGGGGCGGAGTCGGCGTGCCCGAGCACCTCCGCCCAGATCCGGCCGACGGCGCGCCGGTGCCCGCCCCAGTCCCCGCCCGCGACGCCCTCGACACCCGCGACGCCCGCGACACCGCCGGAGCCGGGCCCGGCGGTCGGGATCAGCGCACGGAGCGCGGCCCGGTCCGCCTTGGTGCTGCGGTCGAGGGGTATCCGGTCGACCGGGACGAACAGGGCCGGTACGGCCTGCTCGACCAGCCGGCCCCGGCAGTGTCCGCGCAGCTCCGCGGCGTCCGGCGGGCTGCTGCCGGGTGCCGGCAGGACGAAGGCGACCACCCGCGGCCCGCCCGGCCCGGCGGGCTCGCAGAGCGCCACGGCCTGCTCCACGCCCGGATGCCGTTCCAGCACGCTCTCGATCTCGCCGAGCTCGATCCTGGCGCCGCGGATCTTGACCTGGTCGTCCGTTCTGCCGTGGTAGTGCAGCGCGCCCCGCTCGTCGACGCTGGCGATGTCCCCGGTGCGGTAGAGGCGTCCGCCCGGCCGTCCGTACGGGTCCGCCACGAACCGCTCGGCCGTGCGGGCCGGCTGGTTCGCGTAGCCGAGCGCCACCAGCGGGCCGCCGACGTAGAGCTCGCCCCGCTCCCCGGCGGGGACTTCACGCAGCCGCTCGTCCAGGACCAGGGTGTGCACCCCCGGCCAGGGCCGCCCGATGGGGACCCGGTCCCGGGCCGGGTCCGGATCGGTCTCCACCGTGCAGGCGATGGTCGTCTCGGTGGGCCCGTACTCGTTGACGATCGGTATCCGGGGGAACCGCTCGCGGTGCGCGCCCACCAGCCCGGGCGTGCACACCTCTCCCCCCACGACCACGAGGCGCAGCGTGTCGGGCAGGCCGCCCGGGTCCTGGAGCACGGCACGGTAGTAGGAGGGGATGTTGAACAGGTGGGTCACCCGGTGCTCCCGGGCCAGCCGGGCGAACTCCGCGACGCGCACGAGCTGTTCGGGATCGGGCAGCACCAGGGTGTGGCCGCCGGTCAGCGACCAGAACATGCCGCCGAGGATCCCGTCGAAGGACAACCGCAGCGCGATCAGCAGGACGCAGTGCCCGGTGCCGTACACCGGCCCCCGGCCGCCGATGGACGCCGCGAGCTGGCCCCGGCTGACCAGGACGCCCTTGGGCGCACCGGTGGACCCTGAGGTGTAGGCGACGTAGGCGGGGCTCTGCTCCGGGACCGGTGGGTACGGGTCGCCGGCCGGCTCCTGTCGGCCCGCCTCGACGAGCCGCGCCGGCGGGAGGTCCGCCGCGTCCAGGACCGCCGGCGGTACGGGCAGCGCCGCGAGCACGGAGGCCGGCACGGCGTCGCCGCCCTCGCTCAGCACCACGGCGCAGTCGACGTCCCGGCACAGCGCCTCGAACCTCCCCACCGGCAGGTCCGGTTCCAGGACCGCCCAGGTGGCGCCGGTGCGCAGCGCGGCGAGCATGGCGAGCACGGACAGCGCGCTCTGCCGCGTCCGGACGCAGACCACCCGTCCCGGCCGCAGCCCGTGCCGCCACAGCAGCCGCGCGAGACCCGCCGAGGCGTGGTCGAGCTCACGGTACGTCAGCGAGACCCCGCCGATGACGAGCGCGGTCGCCTCGGGCGTCCTGGCCGCCTGGCTCCGGAAGGCGGCCCACACCGGCCGCACCTCCGCCGGGGCAGCCTCACCGGTGCCGGCGGTGCCACCGGGGTGCCGGGGCGTCATGGACCCGCCTCCCGTACGGTTCATGCCGCACCGCCGATCACGCGGGTGTGGCCCGGGGCCTTGGCCGGCGGGCGCTGCGGGTCCACGGCGAGCACGAGGCGGTCCCCGTCCGTGGCCGTCGCCTCGTAGCCGGCGAAGCGCATGGTGACCAGCAGGTTCCGGTTGACCCCGGTCGGGACGAAGTGCGCGACCGGGCGCCGGCCGTCCGCCAGGGCCCGCCGGATCAGCTGGTGCAGGAGTACGCTCCCCGCACCGCGGGAGGCGACCCGGCAGGACATCAGGATCAGCCGCAGGACCGCGTCCCGCCCGACGAGTTCGGTGACGGACAGGCCGATGGTCCCGTAGTCGCCGAAGCGGTCCCGGAGCCCGGCCAGCAGCACCTGGTGGTCCGGGGAGGCGCTCAGCCGGCGCAGCTCGTCGATGCCGTAGGTCAGCCCCGTGCTGTTGAGCTGATGGGTGCGGACGGTCAGCTCGCTGGCCCGGGCCAGGTCCTCCTCGGTGGCCGGGCGCAGCTCCATGACCAGGCCGAGCGAGTCGAGGAACGCCTGGCGTCCTTCGGTGAACCCCTCCTCGGCCTCCTGGCGCCGCCACTCGGCCCGGTAGAGCCGGCGTCGCCCGGTGGCCTCCGCGGTGACGTGCTCGGGCCGGAAGTCCCGGAGCCCCGGCAGCCGTCCGACCTCCGCCGCCGGGTAGCACCGGACCATGGGGAGTTCGCTCGCGACCTCGGCCCGCTCCACCGGGTCGTTGTCGACGAACGCGACGGTGTCCAGACCGATGTTGAGGGCCTTCGCGATCCGGCGCACCGCATCGGACTTGGCACCCCAGCCCACCCGCACCGCGCAGAACCATTCGTCCAGCTGACGCTCCGTCAGATGACGCTGAACGGCTGCGGGTTCGCCCCGGCTGGCGGCGGCGTGCAGGATGCCGCGGCGGTCCAGCTCGGCCAGGGTCTCCAGCGCCGCGGGGAAGGGCGCGGGGTCGTCGCCCTCCAGCACCACTCCGTCCCAGAGGGTGTCGTCCAGGTCCCAGACGAGGCACTTGACGGTGGGAGCGTCCGCCGCCGTCATGACGCGCCTCCGGGGAGGCGGGGCCCGACGGGGCTGTCCGTGCCCCGCGCCGTGTCCCCGAAACGCCGTAACAACCGTTCCGCTATGTGGAGTTCGGACACCTGCTGGGCTCCTTCGATGATCTCCATGACCTTGGCGTCCCGGAAGTGGCGGCCCGCCCTGCTGTCCGGCGCGCAGCCGGCCGAGCCGAGCACCTGGACGGCGTCGCGGCTCGCCGACGCCGCCGCGGAGGCCGCCGCGTACTTGGCGATGAGCGTCTCGGACACCCCGTGCCCGGGGCCCGGAGCCCGGGCCTCCGCGGCCCTGCGGGCGAGTTCGCGGGCCCCGGCGGCGTCCACCGCCGCTCTGGCCAGCAGCGAACGGACCGACTGGTGGTCGCCCAGCGGGACGCCGCCCTGCCGGCGGACCGCCGCGTGGGTGGCGGCCTCCTCGACGCACGCCTCCGCCATGCCCACGCACCCCCAGGCGACCGTGAAGCGGCCGTGGTCCAGCGCCGTCCCGACGACGTGGGAGAGGCCCAGGCCGGGAGGGGCGACCAGCCGGCTCCGGGGCACCCGCACACCGTCGAAGGACAGGTGGGCGATCCGGGCGGCCCGCATGCCGAGTTGGCCGTTCACCGACTCCCGCTCGACACCGGCACGGTCCGCGTCCACGAGCACGGCGGCCGGCCTCCCTTCGTATGTGCCGAGCACCAGGAACACGTCGGCGACCGCCCCGAAGGTGACCCACCGCTTGCGGCCGCTCACCACCAGGTCCCGCCGACCCGAGGCCTCGATCCGGGTCTCCACCGAGCCCAGCGCACTGCCGGCGGCCTGCTCGGTCGCCGCGAAACCGGCGGTCAGCCCGCCGGCGGCCAACCGGGGCAGCCAGTCGTCCCGCTGCTCCGCCGTTCCCCAGCGCAGCAGGGCGGCCGCGACCATGCCCTGGACGGTCAGCAGCCCGCGCAGGGCGCTGCACTCACCGCCGATCCGTGCGGCGATCTCCCCGAGCGTGCGCGGGTCGAGGCCCGCTCCCCCGTACCGCTCGGGCAGGTCGGCGGCGAGCAGTCCCGACCCGGCGACCTCCTCGCGCACCGCGTCGGGAAGTCCGCCGTCCTGGTCCCAACCCGAGGCACGGGCACGGGCGTCGGCCGCCAGCTCGTCCGCCGCCCGGAGCAGCTCCAGGGCCCGCGGGTCCGGTGTCGCGGCATCGGGGCCGCCGCGGGGAACCCTCGCTTCAGGAGCCATGCGCCTCTCCCCGCTCGGGCGCACCGGTCTTGCGCCGGACGAACTCCGTGATGCGGTTGGCGGTCCGGAAGGAGTCCAGGTTCAGGTCCTCGACTTCGACGGTGAGGGCGAAGCGGGTCTCGACGAAGGTCACCAGCTCCAGCGCGAACAGCGAGTCGGCGAGGCCCTGGGCGAAGTAGTCGTCGTCCGGCTCGACCCGTCGACGGAGTGCCGCGCTCAGGAAGTCGGTGATCTGCTCGGTGAGTTGCCCGGTGAGTTGCCCGGTGGGCCGCGCGTTTCCGTCACTCATGCCGCGTCCTCCTGAGGACCTGTCTCGACCAGCAGCAGACTCCAGGCGGCCACCGGGCTGACGTTGATGAGGACCGCGAGACCGCCGGGGGCCGGCTCCCCGCGGTCGAGTGCGGTGCCGAGGTTGAGGAAGACGTCGTTGGGACCGAGGTGTCCGTACCTCCGGAGGTTCTCCCGGCAGGCCGGCAGCAGTTCGATGTCCAGGGCGTCCTCCAGGAAGGCGAAGCTCCCGGCGGACAGGTTCTGGCTGACGAACCCGCCGACGTCCCCGCGGCCGAGTCCGTTGCGCCGCAGCAGGTCGTCGAGCATCGAGGAGAGGCGGTTGCGCGTCTCCACGGCCAGGCGGAAGGAGTAGGTCTCGGGCTCCGTGCACTGTTCGCGCCACTGGGCGGTGGGGCGGTCCCGGTAGTCGACGTGGAAGAGGTCCCAGTACCGCCCGTTGGTCAGCTGGGCGATGTCGCGTATCCGGATCTGGCCGCGCCGGGAGAGCAGCAGCGCCTGCCCGCCGTCGCCGTTCACCGTGACAGGGTGGCGGTAGCGCAGGGCGGCGGCCGGCTTGCTGCCGTGCACGACCAGGACGTCGTCCAGGGCGGGGTCCGCGGCCAGCAGTCCGCGGGCCGCCAGCAGGGCGGGGGTGATCGAGACGCAGCCGAGCCCGCCCACCGAGAAGGCGAGGGCGTTCTCGGCTCCGAGCCGCTGCTGGAGCCGGGTCACCTCGGAGCTGAGGAAGGTCTCCTGGACCCGCGACTCCACCATCACCAGGGCGCCCACGGCCCGGGCGTCGAGCCCCGCCCGGTCGAGCGCCAGGCGCGCGGCGCGTTCCGCGAGGGTGACGGAGTCCAGCCGGTCGTCCGCCCGGATCGTCTCGATGCCGAGGCGGTCACGGGTGGCGCGCTCGGTCTCGTCGAGCGTCCGCACCTCGGCGATCGGCACGGTCCGATCGGGAAGGTACCAGGCGGCGCTGCGGACGGCGACGGGTGCCGCGCCGTGCTGGACGGCCTGCTGGGACACGGTCGTTCCCCCTCGTCTGGCTCCTCCGGGGCAGGATGTCCGGGCCCGGCGCGGCGCGGCCGCCGGGCGGGCCGGAGCGTCGATCACGATGCTGCCGGGGCCCGCTGACACGGTGCTGACCGGTGCCTGACGAGGGGACCACGCCGCCGGGGCCCGTGGGCCGCGGCGGCGTGCGCGGGGTCAGGAGCCGTTGAGCCAGGCGTTCCACGCTTCGGTCGTCCGCTGCTCGTCCGTTCCTCCGGCGAACAGGTGGTGGCCCAGCCAGATCGGCCAGTTCCAGGGGCTGCCGTCGTAGAAGCGGTAGAGCGTGTCCGGTCCCCGCAGGCCGATGAGGTCGGGGGTCAGGTAGTCCACGACCACCTTCTCCGCGTCACCGTCCGTACCGGGGAGGTCGAGGGCCAGCCGGTCCCCGACGGCCGCGTCGTCGGCGAGGCCGAGGCGCCGGCGCAGCGCGGCGAAGTCGGCCGGGTCCGCGGTCGGTCCGGGCCGGGAGGCCTTGACGTAGACGGCGGTGCGGTCGGCGAAGTGCGTCAGGTACTGGGCGAGGCTGTGCTGGTAGAAGTCGACGTGCTTCTCGGCCGCGTCCGCCTTGCTGTCCCAGTCCTCGTCGACGACGCCCTCGTGCACCCAGTGGATCCCCATCCGCAGGTGGCTCGACCCGCCGTCGGCGGGCTCGATGCGGTAGGTGAGCGTGTTCGAGAACCCGCCGTCCCTGGTCGCCCGGACGGCGAAGTGGTGCGGCGGCTCCCAGGCCACGACGGTGCCGCCGCCCCGGGAGACCGTCCCGCCGACGTGCGGCTCGACCTCCATGGGGTACAGCCAGCCGAGGTTGCCGGCACCGGTGGCGACGGCGTGCCAGACCTCCTCCGGTGCGGCGGGCAGGTCCTGCTCCCGGCGGACCTGGAACTCTCGGGCCATGGTCGGTTCTCCTTCGTCGTCGTTCATGGGTCAGTAGGTGAGCGGCAGGGCGCACAGCCGCCGTTGCAGCGGGTTGGGCCGCCAGTCGAGGGCCGCTCCGTCCGCGAGGGCGAGGCCGGGGAGCCGGCGGACCAGGGTGCCGACGGCCAGTTCGGTCTGGAGCCTGGCGAGCGGTCCGCCGAGGCAGAAGTGCGGGCCGGTGCCGAAGCTCAGGTGCCGGTTGCGGGGGCGGGCGAGGTCGAGCCGGTCGGGGTCCTCGAAGCGGTCCGGGTCGCGGTTGGCCGCGGCGAGGAAGAGGTACACCAGCTCGCCCTCGCGCAGCGTCCGCCCGCCGATCTCCACGTCCTCGGCGACGACCCGGATGATCGCCTGGGTGGGCGTGTCGTAGCGGGCGAGCTCCTCGACGGCGGTGCGGATCAGCGCCGGGTCCGCGCGCAGCCGGGCGAGTTGGTCGGGGTGGCGGAGCAGGGCGAGGGCGCCGTTGCCGATCAGGTTGGCGGTGGTCTCGTCGCCGGCGGTGATGAGGACGAAGCAGGTGGACAGCAGTTCGGAGTCGGTGAGCCGGTCGTCCGCGGCCTGGGTGGTGACCAGGGCGCTGATCAGGTCGTCACCCGGCTCGGCCCGGCGCTGCCGGATGAGCCGGGACAGGTACTCCTCGTACTGGTCGACGGCGGCCTCGGCCTGCTCGATGCCGGCGGTCAGGTTGCCGAGCCGGCGGAACCAGGTCTTGACCAGGGGGCGGTCCTCGGGCGGGATGCCGAACAGCTCGCAGGCGACGGCCAAGGGCAGCGGGGAGGCGACCGCCTCGATGACGTCCATGGCCGGCCCCTGGGCCACGGCCCGGTCGACCAGGTCGTCGACGACGGCCTGGATGCCGCCGCGCAGGGCCTCGATCCGGCGGGCGGTGAACGCCCGGTTCACCAGCTTGCGCAGCCGGGCGTGGTCCGGCGGGTCGGTGTTGGTCATCACCCGGCCGAGCCGGTCGGTGAGCCGGCTCAGGGCCTTCAGGTCGCCGCCCAGGCCGCCGAGGGCCCGGGTCATCCGGTCCCGGTCGTTGGACAGCCGCAGGTCGCCCAGGGCGGCGTCGATGTCGGCGTACCGGGTGAGGTACCAGATGCCCTGGTCACTGCGGTGGACGGGGCTCTCGCGCCGCATGCGGGCGTAGCACGGGTACGGGTCCCGGCGGGCCTCGGGCGTGTACAGCTCGGCGGCGAGGTCGCCGGGCCCGGACGCGACACCGGTGCCGGCGATGTCCGGGCCGGCGGTGTCCGGGCCGAGGGTGTCGGTGGAGGTCATGTCGGCCGCGCTACCGCTGCTCGTCCATGGCGTCGGCGAGGCTCCTGGGCCGCATGTCGGTCCAGGACTTCTCGACGTACTCCAGGCAGGCGGCGTGGCCGTCCGGGCCGTGGACGACGGTCCAGCCGTCGGGGACGTCCGCGAACCGCGGCCAGAGCGAGTGCTGGTTCTCGTCGTTGACGAGCACGAGGAAGGTGCCGTCCTGGTCGTCGAAGGGGTTGGTCACGGGTCAGTCCTCCTGGGGGGAACGGGTGGTGGCGCCAGTGCTCTCGGCGAGGCAGGCGGCCACGATCGGCCCGATCTGGGCCAGGGAGCCCGGCTGGGTCATCCGGTCGTGGCGGGTGGTGATGTCGTGCGAGTCGATCCGGCCGGTGACGTACGGCCGCCAGGTGCCGGCGCCGGCCGAGTCCTCGGTGCGGTCGATCGTGGAGTTGAAGAGCAGCAGGTCCCCGTCGAACCGGCCGGGGGCGTGGGTGACCGCCAGCTCGGCATTGTTGATCATGATCCGGACGACGGCCTCGATGCGCCGCTCGTCCAGGTGCGCCAGGGCGCTGCCCCGGTGGCGGAGGATCTCGGCGACCTCGGCGTAGGACAGCGGCCCCTCGCCCAGTTCGGCGGGGTCGCAGTCGAGGATGCCGACGAGCACGTCCCGCTCGCTGGGCACGGCGGACTCGTCGAGCACCACGTCCTTGACCGGGTAGGCGTCCAGGGCCGCCAGCAGTTCGGTGCGTTCGCCGCGGGCCTGGAGCTCGCAGGCGACCGCGTGGGCGATCAGCCCGCCGGCGGACCAGCCGAGCAGCCGGTAGGGGCCGTCGGGCTGGACCTTGCGGATCTGGTCGGCGTAGTCGGCGGCCATCTCCTCGTAGGAGGCCGGCAGGGTCTCGGCGTGCGCGAGGCCGCGGGCCTGGATCGCGTACACCGGGTACTCCGGGCCGAGGTGGTTCAGCAGACCGGAGTACGACCAGCTGATGCCGCCACCGGGGTGGATGCAGAACAGCGGGGGGAGAGTGCCCGTCGACCGCAGCGGCAGCACCACGTCGAAGGCGTCCTCGGCGTCGTCCATGGCCAGTCGGCCGGTGAGGCCAGCCACGGTCGGCGCCTCGAACAGGGTGCGCAGGCCCACCGCGACGCCCAGCGTCTCGCGGACCCGCGAGACCAGGCGGGCGGCCAGCAGGGAGTGCCCGCCCAGGTCGAAGAAGTTGTCGTCGATGCCCACCAGCTCCCGGCCGAGGACCTCGGCGAAGAGGCCGCACAGCAGCTGCTCCTGCGGGGTGCGCGGGCCGCGGCCGACGCCCGTCCCGCCGGACTCCGGCGCGGGCAGGGCGGCCCGGTCGAGCTTGCCGTTGGCGGTCAGCGGCAGCGCGTCCAGCTCCACGAACGCCGAGGGCACCATGTACTCGGGCAGGTCGCGGCCGAGCCTGCGGGCGAGCTCCTCCGGCGCGGGCGCGCCCTCGGCGGCGGGCACCAGGTAGGCGACCAGGCGCTTGTCGCCGGGCCGGTCCTCGCGGGCGACGACGGCCGCCTGGGCGACGCCCGGGCAGGCGGCGAGCGCGGCCTCGACCTCACCGGGCTCGATCCGGAAGCCGCGCAGCTTGACCTGCTCGTCGGCCCGGCCGGCGAAGTCCAGCACACCGCCCGGCAGCCACCGGACGAGGTCTCCCGTGCGGTACATGCGCTCCCCCGGCTCGAACGGGCAGGCCACGAACCGCTCCGCCGTCAGGCCGGCCCGCCCGAGGTAGCCGCGGGCCACGCCCGCCCCGGCGAGGTACAGCTCACCCGCCACGCCCGCCGGCACCGGGCACAGCCCGGCGTCCAGCACGTACGCCCGCAGGTTCGCCATGGGCCGGCCGATCGGCACGCTCGCCGCGGCCTCGGGAAGCACGCGGACCCGGTGGTGGGCGGCGAAGGTGGTGGTCTCGGTCGGCCCGTAGCCGTTGACCACGGCGGTGTCCGGGCAGGCGGCCAGCACCCGGGCGACGGCCGGGGGCGGCACCACGTCGCCGCCGGTCCACACCTCGCGCACCCCGGCGAGCAGGTGCGGGCGCTCCTCCGCGACCAGGCGGAACAGTCCGGCCGTCAGCCAGAGTCCGGTCACCCCGTGCTCGGCGACCGTTTCCGCGAGCAGGTCGAGGTCGAGCCGGCCGGGAGGTGCGACGACGACCGTGCCGCCGCCGAGCAGGGGCGCCCAGAACTCGTAGGTCGAGGCGTCGAAGGCGGTCGGCGAGTGCAGCAGCACCCGGTCGTGGCCGCCCTCCCGCCAGCACGGGGCGAGCGCGAGCGCCGCCACGTCGCGGTGCGTGACGCCGACCCCCTTCGGGCGGCCGGTGGAGCCGGAGGTGTACATCACGTACGCCAACTGCCGTGGATCGCAGGTGACTTCCGGATCGGAATCGTCGGCCCCGGCCCGGCTCAGCGCGGTCAGCACGTCCTCGGTGAGCACCAGCGCCGCCCCGGTCTCCCGGACGATCAGGTCGATCCGGGCGGACGGGAAGCGCGGGTCGAGCGGGACGTACGCGCCGCCCGCCTTGACGACGGCCAGGATCGCGACGACCAGCTCCGCCGAGCGCTCCAGCAGCACCGCGACCGGGGTCTCCGGCCGCACCCCCTGGGCGATCAGCGCCCGGGCCAGCCGGTTGGACCGCAAGTCCAGCTCCCGGTAGGTCAGTTCGGCCCCGCCGGCGACGACCGCCACCGCCTCCGGCGTGGCCCGCACCCGGCGGGCGAACAGCTCCGGCAGGCCGACCGTCGGCAGTTCGGCGTCGGTCCGGTTGAACCCGGTCAGCAGCTCGCGGCGTTCCTCGCCGGACAGCAGGTCGAGCCGGCCGATCGGCGTGTCCGGTTCGGCGGCGGCCCCCCGCAGCAGCCGCACCCAGCGGGCGAACAGCAGCTCCACCGTGGGCGCGTCGAACAGGTCGGTCGCGTACTCGACCGCGCCGAGCACGCCCGCCGGGCTGCCGTCCGGGCCGTACTGCTCGGCCAGGCTGACGGTCAGGTCGACGCGGGCGGTGCCGGTCGGCGCCTCCAGGTGGGAGGTCTCCAGGCCCGGCAGGGCGAACGCCCCGGCCGGGGCATTCTGCAGGCCGAGCATGACCTGGAAGAGCGGGTGGTGGGCCAGCGACCGGGCGGGGTTGACGGCCTCGACCAGGTACTCGAACGGCACGTCCTGGTGGGCGTAGGCCGCCAGGGCCTTCCGCCGGACCCGGCCGAGCAGTTCGGCGAATCCGGGGTCGCCGCCGGTGTCGGTGCGCAGCACCAGGGTGTTGACGAAGAACCCGACGAGGTCGTCCAGCGCCTGGTCGGTGCGCCCGGCGATCGGACTGCCGATCGGGATGTCGGTGCCGGCGCCGAGCCGGGTGAGCAGGGCGGCGAGGCCGGCCTGGAGCACCATGAACAGGCTGGCGCCGTGCGCGGCGGCCAGCTCCCGCAGGTCCCGGTGCAGGTCGGCGTCCAGCCGCAGCTCGATCCGGTCGCCGCGCTGGGAGGCCCCGGCCGGGCGGGGGCGGTCCGCGGGCAGTCGGACCTGGTCCGGGAGACCGGCCAACTCCTTCTTCCAGAAGTCGAGTTGACGGGCGAACAGGCTGCCGTGGTCGGCCGCCTCGCCGAGCAGGTCGCGCTGCCACAGGGTGTAGTCGGCGTACTGGACCGGCAGCGGGGACCACGGCGGCGCCTCGCCCCGGCAGCGGGCCGCGTAGGCCGTGGCCAGGTCCCGGGAGAGCGGGCCCATCGACCAGCCGTCGGCGGCGATGTGGTGCACCACGACCAGCAGGACGTGCCGCTCGGGGGCGAGCGCGTACAGCTCCGCCCGGATCGGCGGCTCGGCGGCCAGGTCGAAGCCGCGCCGGGCAGACTCCGCGAGCCGTTCGGCCAGCCGGTCCTCGGCGAGCTCGACCACCGGCAGCGGCGGGTGCGCCGCGTCCGCGCCCAGCACCTGCTGGCAAGGCACCCCGTCCGCCTCCCGCAGCACGGTCCGCAGGCTCTCGTGCCGGGCGACCACGTCCGCCAGGGCCGCCGCGAGCGCTCGCCGGTCGAGACGGCCGGAGAGCCGCAGGGCGAGCGGCATGTTGTAGGTGGCGCTCGGCCCGTCCATCCGGTGCAGGAACCAGAGGCGGCGCTGGGCGAAGGACAGCGGGAGCCTCTCGGGGCGCGGGCGGGCGGTCAGCGCGGGCCGCTCGGTGCCGCAGCCGTCGAGGCGGCCCGCCAGGGCGGCCACGGTCGGGTGCTCGAAGAGCGTCCGGACCTCCAGTTCGGCGCCGAGGACAGCCCGGACCCGGGAAGCCAGCCGGGTCGCCAGCAGCGAGTGACCGCCGAGGTCGAAGAAGCTGTCCTCGACGCCGACCCCGGGCAGGCCGAGCACCTCGGCGAAGAGCCCGGCGAGCAGCTGCTCCTGCGGGGTGCGCGGCGCCCGGCCGCCGGCGGCCGTCCCCGGGTCGGGGGCGGGCAGCGCCCGGCGGTCGAGCTTGCCGTTGGCGGTCAGCGGCAGCGCGTCCAGCACCACGAACGCCGACGGCACCTGTCTCTTATAC
>NZ_JBHVET010000133.1:0-14586 GCF_042802135.1 Kitasatospora sp. NPDC057512 | reverse complement strand
CGGGATCCGCACCCGCTTCCGCAGGAATGCCGAACCGGTACTCCGCGACATCGTCTGGAACCGACCGGACTCGACCACGGACTCCGGGTGCAGCCCCAGGGCCTCCGGAGCGAGCCCGCCGGCCGTCGGCGTGGCGTCGCCCGCCAGGTTCAGTGCCCGGAAGAACTCCACCCGGGACTCCGACTTCAACTTCCCGTAGTCGTAACCCCGGAGGAACTCCGGCGCGGCCGGGACGACCCGGTCACCGAACACGTCCGGACCCAGCAGGCCCACCGGCGCCACCGGCGCCTGGGGAGCCTCGGGCATCAGGCCGACCAGCTCGTCGATCAAGTCCTGTGCCGTGAACGGCGCCGCCGGCTGGACGGCGGTCGACACCTGCGCCCGAGTGGACCCCGATCCCTCGCCCTGGTTCCCGGGGCGCTGGGGCTGCCGCGACCGCGCGATCCCCTCCGCCAGATCCAGGTCCTCCAGCGCCTCCGCTTCCTCCGCGAGCTCGGACTCCTCCTCCTCGCTGTCCTCGACGTCCTCGCTGTCCTCGCTGTCCTCGCTGTCCTCGGCAGCCCTGCCCTTGCCCTTGTCCACCCGGGAGTTCGGGGCCGGGAACTCGTCCTCCTCCTCGCCCTCGGAAGTCTCCTCGACGTCCGCCATCACGACGCCCGTCGAACTCTGCGACGGCACCAGCGGAGCCGCGCCGCGCGGCACCGGCTCCGTCTCGGATGCGTCCACCGGACGCGACTCGTCCAAGGCCTGGACGGGCTCAACGCCGTTCGGGGTGAAGCGGATCCAGGCACCCGGCGTGCCGTCGGCGGCCGGATACATCAGGAAGCCGGCGTCCGCGTCCAGGTCGGTCGACAGCGCCGCGATCTTCCCCGTCGGCGCCCACACCACCCGACCGGTCGCGTTCGCCACCTCCTGCGCCAGCGACAAGCCGCCGTCCGAGGCCGGCAACGCCGCGTCGCACGCGGCCAGCACGATCTCGTCACCCGCCGCCAACTGCTGGACACTCGGCCTACGCCGCAACGTCCGGGCCAGACCCGTCGCGGTCACCTTCACCGTACCGACCGGGCCGGACAGCGGCAGCACCGCGAAGTCCCGGTTCCCGTGCAGCAACGCGAGGTAGCGCCGCCCGCCCGTCCCCCACGGCACCTTCCGGTAGCCGGTGACCTCCTTCCCCTGACCGTCGACCTCCAGCAGCCACCGCCGCCCCAGGTCGAAATTCCTCAACACCTCACGCCGCTGAGCCAGTTCGTCATCCGTGTGGAACGCCCGACCCTGCGGAAGGCCCGTCCCCGGCGCCGCGATCGTCAGGCTCTGGACATCGCCCAGCCGCACACTGCCGCCACCGACGACCGGCAGCTCCAGCTCGGCGTCCCACAACTCGCCCGGTTCCACGGTGCCCGGCACCACCGGACTGTGGACCACCGGCGTGACGGACTGGTCCGCCACCGGACGGGCGCGTCCGAACAGGTTCTTCCAACGCGACGGAGCCGAGGACTTGACCTTGGCCCACAGGGCGTCCAGGCTCCCCTGCACCTCGTGCAGGGCCCCGAGTGCGGCGGCCAACTGCTCCTGCTCCTGCGGCAGCAGACGCTCCAGCCCGTTCGGCGGCTCCGCCACCTGCGTGGTCGCGACCCTGTCCCGCTCGCCCCCGTAGGCCCGGTGCAACCGCTGCCGCAGGCTCAGCGCCAGCTCGTAGGCGTCCTTCAACCTCTGGCCGAGGCTCGCCGGCAGCACCCGCGCCGCGATCAGCTCCTCCAACCGCTCGCCGGTGCTGAGCCGCCACGGCGTCTCCGGCTTCGCGACCGCCCGGTAGGCGGCATAGAGGTGCCGCGTGGAAACGGTCAACTGCCGCATGAGGTCGGCCTTGACGTCCACGCTGTTCGCCTGTGCCAGGGACTCCGGACGCGGGAGACCAGTGAACGCCTCCCGCAGCGCGATCCACTCCGAAACGGCGTCGATGCGCCCGCCGCGCTCCTCCGTGAACCTCCGGTAGAGCTCCCGCTGACCGTCCAGCGACGTGACGGCCGCGAGGTCGCCGGTGAGCGGCTCCAGCTCGATCAGCCGGGTGTCGTGCATGACACCGTGCTTGGGCTCCGGCTCCTCGCCCGGAGCGGCGAGCGAGAACTCCAGCACGGCCTCCGGGTCGAAGACCGCCAGGTTGGGGTTGAACCACATGACATCGGCCTGGAACGGGGCCGGCACGGTCCCGTTCACCGGCAGGAACTGACGGGCCAGGTCCAGCCAGCCCGCCGCCAGAGCGATCAGCGACCCCAGCCACACCGCGTCCGCCTGGGAGCCGAGCAGCCCGAAGTCCAGGTCGGCGGCCGGCGTCAGATCGGTACGGCCGTAACCCGCCACCGCCACCACAGCGTAGGGCGCCGTCGGCTCACCCCGCATCGACTCACGGGCCCACCCGACCGCGTCCGCCATGATTCCGTCGGCGAACGTGGTCAACCGCCTGGCCAGGTCACGCGGCGACTCCTCCGGCGCCGCCACCGGCACCTCGTCCCGGATCTGCTGCGCCGCGAGGAGCACTGTCACCAACAGCGCCACCATCGGCTGCTCGCCGGGCCGCAGACCGTCCCGCAGGGCCTGGGCCAGCAGCCGGAGCACGTCCAGACGCTGCGCCTGGGCCAGGGCGGCGAACGCCTGCTGGAAAGAGCCCATCTGCAGGGCCCGGCCGACACCCTGCCGGTCCTCCGCGCCCGCACCGCTCTCGTCCAGCGCGGCAACCAGCTCGTCCAGGCGCTCACCGATCTCGGCCCGCTCCGCCTCCCCCTCACCTGCGGCGACCAGCTGCTCACGGGCCCGGTCCAGATCGGACTGCTCCTGCACGACGGTCTCCACCACCGTGACGACGCCGTCGACGGACTGCGTGGGGACCTGGAGCAGCCCCGCCGTCGACACCTCCTCGGGCGCCAGCATGCGCACCCGCTCGACACCCTTCCTGGGGTTGGCCTCGTCCACCTTGACCAGCAGGCTGTCGGACCACGGCGGGAGGACGACCGGAGTACCGACCAGGTTCGTCGCCCCGTCGACCTTCTGGACGGTGCGCCACTGCACCCGTTCCCGCAGCTCGGGGTGCCGGGCCAGGAACCCGATCACCGTGTCCCAGAGCAGCTCGGGACGTGGATGCCGGGCGACCCTCGAAGCCACCTCGCTCAACGCCAACTTGCCGCTTTGGTAAGAGAGTTCGCGGATCAGCGTGTTGATGACGCGACGGGCCGCCAGCAGCGTCGCCTCACGGTCGGGCACCTCGGGCAGCTGGACGACCGCCGCCGGCTCCGTCTCCGCGGCCGGCCGCTCCCGCGGCACCCAGGTGTTGCCGGTGCCGATCTCGAAGATCTCCGAGGTGACCAGCGGGAGCGCGTCGGGGCCCTTGAGCCCCAGGCCGTGCGCCAGGTCCGCCCAGATGTTGACACCGGTCCCGCTCAGGTACAGGACCGCGTTCTTCTCGTTCTCGTCCGCGTGGCGCGACGGCTCGACAGGGACCTTCTTCACCCACTCCTTCGCCCCCCGGAAGTCGGCACCGGAGATGTGCGACGGCTTCCGGGACTGGAAGTACATCCCACGGACGGTGTTCTCGTGCGAGCTGCGCAGGTAGTTGCCGCGCAGCACCTTCAGGTGCTGCCGCACGGCCCGGTGTCCGGCCGGGGCGATCAGCACCGCGTTCGCCAGGCCGCCCTTGGAGGTCCTGGCGGCCTTGGTGAACCCGGTGGTCGCGCCGGTCGTGGTGCTCGTGCCGGTCGTACTGGTCGCGCCGGTCGTCGTGCTCGGCACCGTGGTCGCGGCACTGGCCCTGGCGACGGCGAAGCCCTGCTCGGATTCGACGATCCGCCGGACCTCCGGCTCTAGGTCCTCCAACAGTCGGTTGTCACCGTCGGTGTAGACCCCGCCGAACCGGTCCAAGACCTCCAGCCGCAGGATGTCGCTCGCCGAGGCGTACCCCTGCCCCAACCCCTTCGCCGTCTCCATCTTGTACGCCGCTTCGAGACGCATGGGCGCCTCCGAAGAGAAGACCTCGTCGACGTTGACCAGCACCACGTTCCGGTGCGTCCGGTTCCTTGCCCACTCCACCATGGCGCGTACGGTGGCGAGTTCGGGCGTGTCCCGGTCCGTCCCCGCGGCCGCCGCGGCCTCGGCGACCCGCGCACGGGTGACGTCCGTCCAGATCACATGCGTGAACCCCTGGCCCGGACCGTCGGCCGAGTCCTGCACATTGGTCATGAACGGACCGGTGTGCTCGTTGTCCATCGACAACGGGCCGCCCAGCCAGATCGAGTGCACCAGCCGCGGAATGCGCACCGTCTTCGGCAGCGGCATCAGGCCCGACCTGCGCGGCATCGTCTGGGACTGATCGGACGAGACGACCGAATCCGGCTTCAGGCCCAGGGCATCCGGGGTGAGCTCGCCGACGGCCGGTGCGGTCTCGCGCGCCAGGTCCAGCGCCCGGAAGAACGCCACCCGGGACTGCGACTTCAACTTCCCGTAGTCGTACCCCCGGAGGAACTCCGGTGCGGCTGGGACGGCCCGGTCACCGAACATGTCCGGACCCAGCAGACCCACCCGCGCCGCCGACCCCTGGGGAGCCCCGGGCATCAGGCCGACCAGCTCGTCGATCAACTCCTGGGCCGTGAAAGGCGCCTCCGACTGAACGACGGTCGACACCTGAGCCTGAGCAGACCCCGACCCCTCACCCTGGTTCCCCGGGTACTGGGGCTGCCACGACCACGCGATCCCCTCCACCAGATCCAGGTCGTCCAGTTCCTCCAGGTCGTCCGCGTCCTCCTCGAACTCGGACTGCTCCTCCTCGGAGTCCTCGACGCCCGTCATCACGACGCCCGTCGAACTCTGCGACGGTGCCAGCGGAGCCGTGCCACGCGGCACCGGCTCCGTCTCGGACACGTCCACCGGACGCGACTCGTCCAAGGCCTGGACGGGCTCAACGCCGTTCGGGATGAAGCGGATCCAGGCACCCGGTGTGCCGTCGGCCGCCGGGTACATCAGGAAGCCGGCGTCCGCGTCCAGGTCGGTCGACAGCGCCGCGATCTTCCCCGTCGGCGCCCACACCACCCGACCGGTCGCGTTCGCCACCTCCTGCGCCAGCGACAACCCGCCGTCCGAAGCCGGCAACGCCGCGTCACACGCGGCCAGCACGATCTCGTCACCCGCCGCCAGCTGCTGGACACTCGGCCTGCGCCGCAACGTCCGGGCCAGACCCGTCGCCGTGACCTTCACCGTGCCCACCGGACCCGACAGCGGCAGCACCGCGAAGTCCCTGTTTCCGTGCAGCAGCGCGAGGTAGCGCCGCCCACCGGTCCCCCACGGCACCTTCCGGTACCCGGTGACCTCCTTCCCCTGATCGTCGACCTCCAGCAGCCACCGCCGCCCCAGGTCGAAGTTCCTCAACACCTCACGCCGCTGCGCCAGTTCGTCATCCGTATGGAACGCCCGACCCTGCGAAAGACCCGAACCCGGCGCCACGATCGTCAGACTCTGGACATCCCCCAGCCGCACACTGCCGCCACCGACCAGCGGCAGCTCCAGCTCGGCGTCCCACAACTCGCCCGGCTCGACCGTGCCCGGCACCAGGCCGACGGACTGATCCGCCACCGGACGGGAACGCCCGAAGAGGTTCTTCCAACGCGACGGGGCCTGGGCCGGGGGCCTGACCTTGACCCACAGGGCGTCCAGGCTCCCCTCCAGCTCGTGCAGGGCCCCGAGCGCGGCGGCCAACTGCTCCTGCTCCTGCGGCAGAAGACGCTCCAGCCCGTCCGGCGGCTCCGCCACCTGCACGGTCGCGACCTTGTCCCGCTCGCCCCCGTACGCCCGGTGCAACCGCTGCCGCAGACGCAGGGCCAACTCATAGGCGTCCTTCAGCTTTTGGCCGAGGCTCGCCGGCAGCACCTTCCCGTCGGTCAGCTCCTTCAGCCGCTCGCCGGTACTGAGTTTCCACTCCGTGTCAGGCTTCGCCACCGCCCGGTAGGCGGCATAGAGGTGCCGCGTGGCAACGGTCAACTGCCGCATGAGGTCGGCCTTGACGTCCACGCTGTTCGCCTGTGCCAGGGACTCCGGGCGCGGGAGCCCCGCGAACGCCTCCCGCAGCGCGATCCACTCCACCTCGGGGGCGAGGCGCTGACCCCGCTCCTCCGCGAACGTCCGGTAGAGCTCCCGCTGGCCGTCCAGCGACGTGACGGCTGCGAGGTCGCCGGTGAGCGGCGCCAGCTCGATCAGACGCGTGTCGTGCATGACACCGTGCTTGGGCCCCGGCTCGTCCCCCGGAGCGGCGAGCGAGAACTCCAGCACGGCCTCCGGGTCGAAGACCGCCAGGTTCGGGTTGAACCACATGACATCGGCCTGGAACGGCGCCGGCACCGTCCCGTTCACCGGAAGGAACTGACGGGCCAGGTCCAGCCAGCCCGCCGCCAGCCCGATCAGCGACCCCAGCCACACCGCGTCCTGCTGCGAGCCCAGCAGCCCGAAGTCCAGATCGGCGGCCGGCGTCAGGTCCGTGCGGCCATAGCCCGCCACCGCCACCACCGCACACGGAGAGGTCGGAACGCCCCGCATCGACTCACGGGCCCACCCCACCGCGTCCGCCAGAATGCCGTCGGCGAACGTGGTCAACCGCCTGGCCAGGTCACGCGGGGACTCCCCCGGCGCCGCCACCGGCACCTCGTCCCGGATCTGCTGCGCCGCGACGAGGACCGTCATCAGCAGCCCCATCATCGGCTGCGCCCCGTGCTCCAGACCGTCCCGCACCATCTGCGCCAGCAGCCGGAGCACCTCCAGCCGCTGCGCCTGGGCCAGGGCGGCGAACGCCTGCTGGAAGGAACCCATCTGCAGGGCCACACCGACACCCTGCCGGTCCTCCGCACCCGCACCACTCGCGTCCAGCGTGGCAACCAGCTCGTCCAGGCGCTCACCGATCTCGGCCCGCTCCGCCTCCCCCTCACCTGCGGCGACCAGCAGTTCACGAGCCCGGTCCAGGTCGGACTGCTCCTGCACGACGGTCTCCACCACCGTGACGACGCCGTCGACGGACTGCGTCGGAAGCTGGAGCAGCCCCGCCGCAGGCACCGTCGTGGCGGGCGGCGGCACCTCCTCGGGCGCCCGCATGCGCACCCGCTCGACACCCTTCCTGGGCTTGGCCTCCTCCACCCTGACCAGCAGGCTGTCGGACCACGGCGGCAGGACGACCGGCGTACCGACCAGGTTCGTCGCCCCGTCGACCTTCTGGACGGTGCGCCACTGCACCCGTTCCCGCAACTCGGGATGCCGGGCCAGGAACCCGATCACCGTGTCCCACAGCAGATCGGGCCGCGGGTGCCGGGCGACCCTCGCGGCCACCTCGCTCAGCGCCAACTTGCCGTCTTGGTAGGAGAGTTCGCGGATCAGCGTGTTGATGATGCGCCGGGCCGTCAGCAGCGTCGCCTCACGGTCGGGCACCTCGGGCAGCTGGACGGCCGCCGCCGGCTGCTCCCTCGGCACCCAGGTGTTCCCGACCCCGATCTCGAACACGCCCCGCTCGACCAGGGGGAGCGAATCGGGACCCTTGAGCCCCAGGCCGTGCGCCAGGTCCGCCCAGATGTTGACACCGGTCCCGCTCAGGTAGAGGACCGCGTTCTTCTCGTTCTCCTCCGTGTGGCGCGGCACCTCGACGGAGAGCTTCTTCACCCAGTCGTCCGCTTCCCGGAAGTCGTCGCCGGTGATGTGGTCCCGGTTCCGGGTCTGGAAAAAGCCCCCGCGGACGGAGTTCTCGTGCGAGCTGCGCAGGTAGTTGCGGCGCAGCACCTCCAGGTGCTGCTCCACGGCCCGGTGGCCGGCCGGAGCGATCAACACCGCGTTCGCCAGGCCGCCCTTGGTGGTCCTGGTGGCCCTGGTGATCCCGGTGGTCGCACCGGTCGCGGCAGTCGTGGTGCTCGGCACCGAGTTCGCGATGCTGGCCGTGGCGACGGCGAAGCTCTGCCCGGATTTGACGATCCGGTCGACCTCCGAGGCGAGGTCGCCCCGGAGCCGGTTGTCGCCGTCGGTGTAGACCCCACCGAACCGGCCGAGGACCTCCAGCCGCAGGATGTCGCTCGCCGAGGCGTACCCCTGCCCCAGGCCCTTCGCCGTCTCCATCTTGTAGGCCGCTTCGAGGCTCATCGGCGCCTCGGCCGAGAACACCTCGTCGACGTTGACCAGCACCACGTTCTTGTGCGTCCGACCCCTCGCCCACTCCACCATGGCGCGTACGGTGGCGAGTTCGGGCGTATCCCGGTCCGTCCCCGCGACCGCCATGGCCTCGGCGACCCGCGCACGGGTGACGTCCGTCCAGATCACATGCGTGAACCCCCGGCCCAGATCATCGGCCGAGTCCTGCACATTGGTCATGAACGGACCGGTGTGCTCGTTGTCCATCGACAACGGGCCACCCAGCCAGATCGAGTGCACCAGCCGCGGGATCCGCACCCGCTTCCGCAGGAATGCCGAACCGGTACTCCGCGACATCGTCTGGAACCGACCGGACTCGACCACGGACTCCGGGTGCAGCCCCAGGGCCTCCGGGGTGAGCTCCCCGGCCGTCGGCGTGGCGTCGCCCGCCAGGTTCAGCGCCCGGAAGAACGCCACCCGGGACTCCGACTTCAACTTCCCGTAGTCGTAACCCCGGAGGAACTCCGGTGCGGCCGGGACGACCCGGTCACCGAACATGTCCGGACCCAGCAGGCCCACCGGCGCCACCGGCGCTTGCGGCCCCCCGGGCATCAGGCCGACCAGCTCGTCGATCAACTCCTGCGCCGTGAACGGCGCCGCCGGCTGGACGGCGGTCGACACCTGCGCCTGAACGGCAGTCGACACCTGCGCCTGAGTGGACCCCGATCCCTCGCCCTGGTTCCCGGGGCGCTGAGGCTGACGCGACCGCGCGATCGCCTCCGCCAGATCGAGATCCTCCAGCGCCTCCAGGTCGTCCTCGTACTCCTCGGACTCGGACTGCTCCTCCTCGGAGTCCTCGGAGTCCTCGACGTCCTCGACGGCCCTGCCCTTGCCCTTGTCCGCCCGGGAGTGCGGGGCCGGGAACTCGTCCTCCTCCTCGCCCTCGGAAGTCTCCTCGACGTCCGCCATCACGACGCCCGTCGAGCTCTGAGTCGGCGCCTGGGGAGCCCTGCCACGCTGTGCCGGGCTCGACTCCTCCGAGATCTGGCCGGACTCAACGCCGTTCGGGGTGAAGCGGATCCAGGCACCCGGTGTACCGTCGGCGGCCGGGTACATCAGGAAGCCGGCGTCCGCGTCCAGGTCGGTCGACAGCGCCGCGATCTTCCCCGTCGGTGCCCACACCACCCGGCCCGTCGCGTTCGCCACCTCCTGCGCCAGCGACAAGCCGCCGTCCGAAGCGGGCAACGCCGCGTCACACGCGGCCAGCACGATCTCGTCGCCGGCCGCCAACTGCTGGACACTCGGCCTGCGCCGCAACGTCCGGGCCAACCCGGTCGCCGTGACCTTCACCGTGCCC
This sequence comes from Kitasatospora sp. NPDC057512, assembly GCF_042802135.1. Classification (NCBI taxonomy): domain Bacteria; kingdom Bacillati; phylum Actinomycetota; class Actinomycetes; order Kitasatosporales; family Streptomycetaceae; genus Kitasatospora; species Kitasatospora sp. NPDC057512. Next base: position 5,093 of record NZ_JBHVET010000133.1, on the reverse strand, counting down.
ACCGGACCCGACAGCGGCAGCACCGCGAAGTCCCGGTTCCCGTGAAGCAGGGCGAGATAGCGCCGCCCACCGGTCCCCCACGGCGCCTTCCGGTACCCGGTGACCTCCTTCCCCTGTCCGTCGACCTCCAGCAGCCACCGCCGCCCCAGGTCGAAATTCCTCAACACCTCGCGCCGCTGCACGAGTTCGTCATCCGTGTGGAACGCCCGCCCCTGCGGAAGGCCCGTCCCCGGCGCCGCGATCGTCAGGCTCTGGACATCGCCCAGGCGCACACTGCCGCCACCGACGACCGGCAGCTCCAGATCCGCGTCCCACAACTCGCCCGGCTCGACCGAGTCCGGCACCGGGCCGACGGACTGGTCCACCACCGGACGGGCACGCCCGAAGAGGTTCTTCCAGCGCGACGGGGCCGAGGACTGGACCTTGGACCACAGGGCGCCCAGGCTCCCCTGCACCTCGTGCAGGGCCCCGAGCGCGGCGGCCAACTGCTCCTGCTCCTGCGGCAGAAGACGCTCCAGCCCGTTCGGCGGCTCCGCCACCTGCGCGGTCGCGACCTCGTCCCGCTCGCCCCCGTACGCCCGGTGCAACCGCTGCCGCAGGCTCAGACCCACCACATAGGCGTCCACCAACCGTCGGCCGAGCGGCTCCGGCAGCACCTTCGCCGCGATCAGTTCCTCCAGCCGCTCGCCGGTGCTGAGCCGCCACGGCGTCTCCGGCTTCGCGACCGCCCGGTACGCGGCGTAGAGGTGCCGCGTGGCAACCGTCAACTGCCGCATGAACGTGGTCTTGACGTTGACGCTGTCCACCTGCGCCAGGGACTCCGGACGCGGGAGGCCGACGAACGCCTCCCGCAGCGCGGCCCACTCCACCTCGGGGGCGAGGTGCAGGCCCCGCTCCTGTGCGAACCTCCGGAAGAGCTCCCGCTGGCCCTCGCGCGACGTGACGGCCGCGAGGTCGCCGACGAGCGGCGCCAGCTCGATCAACCGCGTGTCGTGCATGACACCGTGCTTGGGCGTCAGCTCGTCGGCCGAAGCGGCGAGCGAGCGACCCAGCACGCCCTCGGGGTCGAAGACCGCCAGGTTCGGGTTGAACCACATGATGTCGGCCTGGAACGGCGCCGGCACCGTCCCGTTCGCCGGAAGGAACTGGCGGGCCAGGTCCAGCCAGCCCGCCGCCAGGTTGGTCAGCGACCCCAGCCACACCGCGTCCTGCTGCGAACCGAGCAGCCCGAAGTCCAGATCGGCGGCCGGCGTCAGATCGGTACGGCCGTAGCCCGCCACCGCCACCACCGCGTACGGCGCCGTCGGCTCACCCCGCATCGACTCACGCGCCCACTCCACCGCGTCCGCCATGATTCCGTCGGCGAACGTGGTCAACCGCCTGGCGAGATCACGCGGCGACTCCCCCGGCGCCGCCACCGGCACCTCGTCACGGATCTGCTGCGCCGCGGCGAGAACCGTCACCAGCAGCGCCACCATCGGCTGCGCCCCGTGCCCCAGACCGTCCCGCACGACCTGCGCCAGCAGCCGGAGCACCTCCAGCCGCTGTGCCTGGCCCAGGCCCGCGAACGCCTGCCGGAAGGAACCCATCTGCAGGGCCACACCGACGCCCTGCCGGTCCTCCGCACTCGCACCACTCGCGTCCAGCGCCGCCAGCAGCTCGTCCAGGCGCTCACCGATCTCGGCCCGCTCCGCCTCATCCGCACCCACGGCGACCAGCTGCTCACGGGCCTGGTCCAGATCGGTCACCACCGGCGCGACGCCGTCGACGGACTGCGTGGGAACCTGGAGCACCCCCGTCGCGGCGGGCGCCGACACCTCCTCGGGCGCCAGCATGCGCACCCGCTCGACACCCCGCCCGGTCCTGATCCCCTCGACCTCCCCGGGCTCGGGCACCAGGAGGCCGGCGGACCACGGCGGGAGCGGGACCGGGGCGCCGATCGGCCTCGTCCCCGCGTCGTACTTCTGGACGGTGCGCCACTGCACCCGCGTCCGCAACTCGGGGTGCCGGGCCAGGAACCCGATCACCGTGTCCCAGAGCAGGTCGGGCCGCGGGTGCCGGGCGACCCTCGCGGCCACCTCGCTCAACGCCAACTTGCCGTTCTGGTACGCCAGTTCGCGGATCAGCGTGTTGATGATGGTCCGGGCCGCCAGCAGCGTGGCCTCGCGGTCGGGCACCTCGGGCAGCTGGTCGCCCTCCGCCGGCTCCGTCTCCGCGGCCGGCTGCTCCCGCGGCACCCAGGTGTTCCCGACCCCGATCTCGAACACACCCGGCTCGACCACCGGGAGCCTGCCGGGGCCCTTGAGCCCCAGGCCGTGCGCCAGGTCCGCCCAGATGTTGATCCCGGTCCCGCTCAGGTAGAGGACCGCGTTCTTGTCCCGCTCCTCCGTGTGGCCCTGCACCCAGACGGGGTCCTCCCCCGCCATCTCATCCGCCTTGCGGAAGTCGGTCTTGGACACGGACATCCGGTCCAGGTACTGGAAGTAGCCCCCGCGGACGGTGTTCTGGTGCGAGCTGCGCAGGTAGTTGCGGTGCAGCACCTCCAGGTGCTGCTCCACGGCCCGGTGGCCGGCCGGGGCGATCAGCACCGCGTTCGCCATGCCGGCGTTCCCGACCTTGGCGACGGCGAAGCCCTGGTCGGAATCGACGATCCGCTGGACCGCCGGGGCGGGGTCGGCCTGGAGCCGGTTGTCGCCGTCGGTGTAGACCCCGCCGAACCGGCCGAGGACCTCCAGCCGCAGGATGTCGCTCGCCGAGGCGTACCCCTGCCCCAGACGCTTCGCCGTCTCCATCTTGAACGCCGCTTCGAGGCCCATCGGCGCCTCGGCCGAGAAGACCTCGTCGACGTTGACCAGCACCACGTTCCGGTGCGTTCGGTTCCTCGCCCACTCCACCATGGCGCGTACGGCGCGGAGTTCGGGCGTGGCCTCGTCCGGCCGCTCGACCGCCATGGCCTCGGCGACCTGCGCACGGGTGACGTCCGTCCAGATCACATGGGTGAACCCCCGGCCCAGATCGTCCGCCGAGTCCTGCACATTGGTCATGAACGGACCGGTGTGCTCGTTGTCCGCCGACAGCGGGCCGCCCAGCCAGATCGAGTGCACCAGCCGCGGAACGCGCACCGACTTCGGCCCGCGCACCGACCCCGACTTGCGCGGCATCGTCCGGAACCACCCGGACTCGACCACGGACTCCGGGTGCACGCCCAGGGCCTCCGGGGTGAGCTCCGCGGCCGTCGGCGCGGCCGCGCGCGCCAGGTCCAGCGCCCGGAAGAACGCCACCCGGGACTCCGACTTCAACTTCTTGTAGTCGTACCCCTGGAGGAAGTCCGGCGCGGGAGGAACGACCCGGTCACCGAACACGTCCGGCCCCAGCAGGGCCTCCAACGGATCCGCCAGCACCGCCGGCACCTGCGGCCCCCCGGGCATCAGGCCGACCAGCTCGTCGATCAACTCCTGCGCGGTGAACGGCGCCGCCGGCTGCACGGTGGTCGACACCGGCAGCTGAGCCGACGCCGACCCCTCCGCCGGGGAGACCTCGTCGAGGGCCTGCGTGGGGACCTGGAGGAGCTTCGCCTTCCCCTCGGGCGTCAGCCCCCGCCCGGTCCGGCCCCCGGACCCGGCCGACGCGGACGTGACCAGACCTCCGTCCCCGCCCGACTGCTGCCGGCGCCGCCTCAACACCTCGATCGCCGCCGCCAGCTCGCGGGCCTCCCGGGCCTCGTACTCCTCCCAGGTCTCGCCCGGGTCCGGAGCCCTCAGGAACGTGATCTCCTCCTCGGGCTCCTCCTCGGCATCCTCCTCGGGCTCCTCCTCGACGGCCTCGCCGCCCTCGATGGGGTTGACGGGTTCGAAGAGCTCGACGGGCTCGACGGGCTTGACGGGCTCGACGGGCCGGCCCTTGCCCTTGTCCCTGCCCAGCCCGGCAACCGGGGCCGAGGTCCCCTCGGCCTCCTCGGCTTCCTCGGCTTCGGAGGCGGGCTTCCCGCCGGACCCCGCCGACAGGTTCAGGGGGAACGACGGCATGAGCCCCTGCCGAACCAACGAGCCCACGTTGACACCGAGTTCACCCGCCAGCTCGTGCCAGGCCTCGGCCTCGGCGGCCGCGAGGTGGGGGGCCAGATAGCGGTCCATCGAGTCGAAGTCCGACGGACCGGTGTACTCGCGCATGGGCTTGCGCAGCGCGGCATCGGCCCGCCGGGTGACCTGGGCCCGGGCGTCGGCCAGCGAGATCTCCCCGATCGTCCCGGAGTTCCCGCCCGACTTGTCCCGCAGGTCCTGCAACAGCTCCCGCCACCGGGCGTCCTCAGCAGCAGCCGCCTCCGCGCGGCTGCGCTCGGCCCTGGCCTCGGCCTCCGCGACCCGCGCCTTCGTCCGCTCGGACGCCTCCCGCTCGGCAGCGGCCCGCTCCCGCCGCTCCGCGGCCGCCTTCGCCCGCTGCTCCGCGTGGCTCTCCGCCGCCTCGCGCGCCTCCTCGGCACGCTGCTCCGCCAGCTTCCGGACCTCCGGATCCTGCCGCTTGTACTCCAGCCAGCGGTCCATGACCTCCGCGTGCTTCTGCGCCGTCAGCCGGGCCTCCTCGCCCCGCGCCTCCTGCCACGACTTCTCCGGCACCCGGGGCCGGGCAGCCGGAGCCACCGCTCCCTGGTCACCGCCCGGAACGGTGGCAGCCGATCCGGCGCCGGCCGCCGCCGCCGCTGCCTTCGCCTCGGCGAGCCGCGCCTCGGCCGCGCTCGCCTGCTTCGCCGCCAACGGCGTCCGCGACGTGTTCCGATCCGGTGAGACCGAATTCCCTTCCCCCGCGGCGGACTTGTCCGACGAATTACCGGGCGCCTCGGTCTTCACCTTCGCCTCAGCACCCGGCTTCGCCGCCGCCGCGTCCGCCTTGGCCTTCGCCGCAGCCGCCGCATCCGCCTCGGCCTTCGCCTTCGCGATCCGGTCGTTCGCCGCCGCCTCCTGCTTCGCCGCCAACTCCGACTGCGGCTTGACCCGCTCCATGGGAGAGGAACTCTCCACCCCCGCACCGGACTTGTCCGACGACTTACCGGGCGCCTCGGACTTCACCTTCGCCTCAACACCCGGCTTCGCCGCCGC
>NZ_JBHVET010000132.1:0-14828 GCF_042802135.1 Kitasatospora sp. NPDC057512 | reverse complement strand
GGCCTGGGCCGTGCGGGCATCGGCCGGGTGGGCGGCCAAGACCGCCTCCAGGAGGGGGCGCAGCGCCGACGGCAGGGCGGGCGGTGCGGTGGTGCGGGTGTGGTGGGCGGCGTGCTCCAGCAGGGCCTGCAGTGCGCGGGCGCTCGCGGTGGTGGGGAAGGGGGAGGTGTCGTCGGTGTCGGGGGTGGCGGGGTCGGTGAGGGGGTCGGTGAGGCGGGTGAGGTGGGCCAGGGCGTCGGCGGTCAGTTCGGCGCCGAGGTCGGTGTCGGTGCGCCAGGCGGCGGTCAGCAGGGTGAACAGGGCGTCCGCCGCCAGGACCGGGGCCGGATCGTCGACGGCGCCGCCGTCCGGGTGCGCCGGCCCGGCGGGGGTGGCGGGCAGGGCGCGGTGCAGGTCGAGGGCCGCGCGTACGGCCGCGGCGAGCGCGCCGCCGGGCAGGACGGCCAGGCGCTCCGCCCGGCCGGCGAGGGCGCAGAGGTAGGCGGCCTGCAAGGAGGGGTGGGCCAGGGCGGCCACCGTCCGGGCGACGTCCTCGGCCCACGCCGCGGGGTCGCGGTCGACCGCGGTGCGCAGCGCGGCGCGGTAGCGCGGGTCGTGGGCGTCGCCGGCGGCCGCCAGGAGCGCGGCCGTGGCGAGGACGTCCGGGGCTCCGTCGTCGCCGGGGGCGATCCGGTCGGCGGGCACGGTGAGGGGCTGGGAGGGGGTCCAGGCGAAGGGGTGGCGGGTGTCGCGGGGGTCGCGCGGGCCGGTCGGTTCGTGGGTGCGCAGCGTGGCCAGGATGTCGGCCCACGGGGCGAGGACGGCCTGGGGCAGGACGGGTGACCAGTCCCAGGCGCGCAGCCACGGGGTGGGCCAGTGCAGCGCCGGGTCCGCGGCGCGGGCGGCGAGGTGATCGGTGCGGTCCCGATGCGTGGGGGCGGGGCCGAGCAGAGCGGTCAGGGCGGCGGTGAGGCGGCCGGTGTGCTGCGGCGGGCAGGTCCCGGCGGCGAGGGCGGTCAGGCGGGCGGTCTGCGGGTCGGGGGAGGCCGGCAGACGCTCCATCAGGCCCAGGGTCTGCTCCCACCACTCCCCCGCCGCGTCGTCGACGTCGGAGGCCGGGGCGGGGGCGGTGGTGGTGAGGTGGTCGGCCAGCAGCCGGTCCGCCAGGCGCGGGTCGGCGGCGGCCACCCGGCCGGTGATCTCGGCGGTTCGCTCGGCGAAGACGGTGCCGGCGGCGGCGTCGTGGGCGGCGATGTCCAGCACGGTGCGGGCCAGGCGCGGGCCCAGCTCGGCGCCGGGAGCGGTCACCACGCCCGGGTCCAGGTCCGCGTAGACCATGGCCGCCACGGCGGCTCCGGTGCGCGTCAGGTCGCGGGCCAGCAGCACCGCGGTGACGGTGCGCAGCAGGGCGGCCAGCGCGGCCGGGGTGGTGCCGGCGGCGTGCGGACCGGCCGCGGCCAGGTGGGCGGCGGCGGCGGCCAGGGCGCTCATGAGGGCGGCGGCCTCGTGGTCGGGCAGGCGCGCCTCGGCCAGGGCGGCGAGTTCCTGCTCGGCGCCGGGGTCGTCCTCGGCGGCGTCGGCCAGGCGCTGGAGCAGCGCGAGGCGGGCGCCGGCCTGGTCGTGGGCGGCCTCCACGGTGGCGCGCAGCAGCGTCTCGACCGTGCGGACCCAGTCGGTGCCGCGCTCGGCGGGCGGCACCGCACGGGCCCAGTGCGCGGCCAGCACCGGCACCGCCTCGTCGGGGCGGTGGCCGGGCTTCAGCTGGGCCACCGTCAGCACGCGTACCTGCGATGCCAGTCCGATGCCGCGGCGGGCGGCCAGGCGCAGCAGGGCGGCGCGCGCGAGGGGGCCGGCGGCGGTGATCCCACCGGCCCGCTCCGCCAGCCAGGCACGGACGCGCTCGGGGTCGGTGGCGGTGAGGTCGTCGAGGTAGGGGAAGGCCGGCCAGGCACCGGCGGCGGTCGCGTCGGGCATCAGCAGGTGGTCGTCGAGGACCTCCAGCCAGCCCGGGGCCGGTCGGTGCTGGAAGAAGTAGTCGAGGGCGCGCGGGTCCGATAGAGCGGCCAGGGCCTTGGCGTCGGCCTCACCCGGGGCGGACAGGGCCAGCAGGGCCAGGACCTGGTCGCGGCGTGCGATCAGCGGCAGGAAGACGTCTGCGATCGCCGCCACGGCGGTGCGGTAGCGATCGGTGGCGACGTCGAGACCGGAGTCGACGCCGTGGAGCGTGTCGGAGGTACTGCCGTACAGGGCGCCCCATACCTCGAGGGCGTTCTTCTGGGCCTGGCCCGGCGCGCGGCCGGTGCGGTCCTCGACGATGCCCGCGGCGCGGCGCTCGTGGTAGCCGCCCGGGGCGTCCAACTCGAAGCGCAGCACCTCGGCGGCGGTTCGCAGCCGCTCCAGCGCGGCCGCCGGGTCACTGCGGCGGGAGCGGGCGGGCTCGGCCTGCGGCGGCAGGACGTCGGGCGTCGGGGGCCGGTAGGCGTCGACGGCCTTCAGCACGGCGCGGGCCGCGGCAGCCAGCCCCTGCTTTTTCCCGCCGAGCTTGAGCAGGCCCTCGACGGCGCCGCGCACGCACGACTCCGCGATCTCGGCCTGCCGCTGGAAGGGGGCGGGGTCGGTCAGGATCCGGTGCGCGTCGCGCAGCAGGCCCAGCGCCCGTTCCCCTTCCCCTTTCGTACCGACTGATCGCAGGGCGCCGGCCAGGTCGTCGCTGACCGGGGCGAGCGGGAGCGGGAGGATGCACGACGGGGCGGGGGGCGGGGTCTGGTCCACATCGGTCACCTTAGGAGGTTCCGGCCCCCGGATGGCTACCTCTTCCGTTCTCCCCTGGCGCGAACCTCGCGGTCGCTGCGCGGACCAGCGCTCCGAGGCTTCCGGCCGTTCACCGCAGCCCCGTTCAGGCACCCGTGGGGGCGGCCCACGAGTCGGGGACGGGCGTCGCGAAGAACCTGGCCGTGGACGGCACACTCGCTGCCGTCCCCGCTGGCGCTACCCGCATCAAGGTCCTCATCCGGCACGGACCCTCCGCCCCCACTGGCACCCGCGCGGTGTGACCGCACTTGGCGGGGCGAACTGCGGAACGGGTCCCGACTGGGAGGAGTCTTCCCGAAGTCGATCAACCCGAGCAGGATGAGCGGGTGACCTACAGATTCTTCAACGATGATCCGGTCGACGGCAGCGCGGTCCTTCCCGACCTTCTCGGGCACGAGCGGTATGCAGACCATTCCGTCGGCCTTCTGCGGGAGGTCAGGGATCAGAGTGAGTCCGGGGTTCTCGCCCTGATCGGTCCCTGGGGTTCCGGCAAGTCCTCGGTGCTCAAGATGGTGCTCCGTCGGCTTCGGAACGCGGAGCCGGCCTCATGGTCGGTGGCGGAGCTCAATCCGTGGCTCTACTCCGACCTCGACAGCCTGACGGCGGCGCTGTTCAGCGAGATCCGCGCTGCGCTGCCGAAGGGCGAGCGGTGGTCGGTGGCCCGGGAGAAGGTCAGGGACTTCGGTGTCTCTGTCAGCCCGCTGGGCAAGATCGGCGGCTTTCTCGGGCTCGACGTCAGCGAGGTCGTCAAGGACATCGCCGAACGGATCGGCGGAGATACCAGCACTTCGGCGGCCAAGGAGTCCGCCGCTGCGGCGCTTCGCGACGCAGGCCGGCCCGTGCTGGTGGTGATGGACGACCTGGACCGCCTGACGCCCGACGAGCTCTTGCTGGTCTTCAAGCTGGTGCGGCTCGTCGGCAATCTGCCCAATGTCTACTACCTCATCAGCTTCGATGAGCGAACGCTGCTCGACGTCCTCAGCCGCAGCGACCTGGTGGGTGGATCGGAGCACCGGGCGAGCGAGTTCCTGGAGAAGATTGTGCAGGTCCGGTTGGACCTGCCGGCCTTCCGCGAACGCGATGCTTACGCGCTCGTCGACGGTTGCCTGGCCGCGCTGCTCACGAACCACCGGTTGTCGCTGACCGCAACGGAGGAGCAGCGGTTCGCTCGGGCGTACTTCCACTACCTGCAGGACCGGCTGCTCACTCCGCGGGCGATCAAGCGTCTCTTCGGGCAGGCGGCGGCGTCGCTCGGGGCTCTGGCGGGCGAGGTCGACCTCGTCGACTTCCTCCTCGTCACGTTCCTACGCACCAGCGAGCCCGGGGTCTACCGACTCCTCAGCCGTCACCGGGCCGAACTCACCGGCAGCGGCATCTCCCTCCTCGGGCAGCAGCGCCGGGAACGCGACGAGCTGGCCGAGCTGTGGCGTACCCGGCTAAAGGAGGCCGGCGTCGACTCTGGGCACCTTGACGGCGTTCTCGGCCTGCTGGCCAGCCTCTTCCCGAGACTCGCGAGCCAGTTGGGCGGCGGCCTCAGCGGTGAACCGCCGCAGGCGCGCCAGGGAATCGGCAGCGGCGACTACTTCGACCGGTACGTCGTCTTCGGAGTGCCGGACGACGACCTGCCCGAAGCCGTGCTCACCGCCGCTCTCGCCCAGGTGGAATCCGCTACCCCCGGTGTGGAGGCCGACGAGCTGTGGCTCCGGTTCCAGGACGACACGCATCGCATCGCCAGGCGCATCCAACAACGGCTGCAGGCGGGCGCACGGGTGCCTTCCCGGCAGCTGCTGATCCGGATGGCCGAGCTGTTCGCGTCGCTGACCGCAGCGAAAGAGGTGATTCTCAGCCCCGAGTTCACAGTAGTCATCCTCGCGCAGAACTTGTTCCGCACCCTCGCGGCCGACGAGCGAGTGGAGGTCCTCGACCTGATGGCCTCCTCCGCCGCCGGCGCCGACCTCGCCGGCGTCGTTCTGCGCAACGCCATCCAGCCCTCCGACACCGAACCCGCCTTCGCCCAGGAGAGCGACGAGTGGTTCGCAGCAGCACGCACCGCGGTGCTGGCCCGCCTGGAGCCGCACCTCACAACAGCCAGCGGGCGACCCGCCGACGAGCTCGGAGATCTGGACATCTCTCTCCTGTGGCGGTGGAGCCGCCTGGATGCCGCCGCCGCCCGCCGGTGGGTCCGCCAACGCCTGGACGACGGCCACTGGGACCTGCTGACGCTGCTCACCAAGCTCCTCCGCGCACCCCGCACACCCTGGTCCGCAATCGACGCCGACGACCTGGAAGCACTCGACAACCTCGTCGACCGCGCCGAGGTGTACGCCCTCTACGACCGAACCGAGATCCCCGAGAACGACGATTCCCCGCCCGCGCAACTCCTCCGTGCCCTCGGCCGCACCCGGCCAACCGACCCAATGCAGGCCAGCGAGCCCAGCAACGAAGCAGGCGACACAGGCAACGATCTCTGACTGCAGCTCCTTAACTCCTGCCCTGGGAGATCCGGGGCGGGAATCAAGGTCTCCGGCCCGACCCCACCAATTGGCTGACCTGCTGCGTAGTCTCACCGGGACCGCCCCACCAGGTTGCTCGCGCGGCACCCGGGGCCGCCGTAACAGTCGGCGGGGCGCAGCCAGACCCGGATCCGGTCGCGCGTACAAGGACGGGCACGGCGAGCTGTGCCGGGCCGCGCCGACGCCCGCGGCCTCAAGGCCTACGCCGGAGCCGCGCCGGTCACCCGCGCCTCCGGCAAGAAGAGCCACATCGGCCGGCGCATCGTCAAGCACGACCGCCTCAACCACGCCGGCTACCTCTGGGCGTTCTCCGCCCTCACCGCCTCACCTGGAGCCGGCGCCCACTACCGCGCCCGCCGCGAACACGGAGACTGGCACGCCGCCACCCAACGCCATCTCTTCAACCGCCTGCTCGGACAGCTCCACCACTGCCTCCAGCACCACGAACGGTTCGACGAGAACACCGCCTTTCCCGCACCAGCTCTCACCGCAGTCGCGGCTTGACCGGCTGCTTCGCTGAGAGTGCTGCACAGCTTCGGCCGTTGACACCCGGGTGAGGCAGACTGCCCGCCATGACAACGGCTGATCACGACGTCCTGACCTCCTGGAGCAGCGTCGGCACCTGGCTCACCGCGCACACCCGACGAGGCCCGGCGAGGCCCGGCGAGACCAGCGCCGGATGCCGCCCGCCTGGACGCGTTCGAGGCAGACCTCGGCCTGCCCCTGCCCGCCGACCTGCGGGCCTGGTGGCTGCTGCCCGACGTCACCGCGAGCTACTGGATCCCGGACGCGTTCGCCCCGGTCTCGCTGGACGAGGTCCTGGAGACTCACGAGATCTGGCTCCTGGTCGCAGAGCAGGAAGGCGACTCGTTCGACGAGAACGGTCAGCCCGAGAGCCGCTACCAGCGGGAGTTCATGCCGATCGCGTTGAGCCCCGGCGGCGACGGACTGATCGTCGACCTGCGCCCCGGTGACACCCACGGCGCGGTACTCCTCTGGGACCACGAGACCTGGATCCTGGACGTTCCCCAGTGGGCCTCGGTAACCTCGATGCTCCAGGACATCACCCACGCGCTGGAGGCCGGGACACCGGTGCTGCTGGGCCACGCAGCCCTCGGCGGCTCCCAAGAGCCCAGCACCGCCACAATCGACGACGCACTCGATCTCGCCTGGCAGCCCACCACTGCAGACCGCTGATCAAACCCATCCCGCTTGACGCTTAACCACGTGCGATGTCTGCGGTGGGGCGTTCGGCGGGGCGAAACTCCCCGGCCGTACGCCGGTGGCTGCCGAGCCCGCCGCCGCGAACGAGGACCAGGAGCAGCGGGAGCAGCAGGCGGTGAACGAGGTGCTCGCCGAAGCGTCGGAGGCGGGGCGCCGGGCGGCCGAGTGGGTGCGGGAGCTCGCGCCCCGGCCGCCCGGCGCGAAGGGCGCGGTGGTGAAGAAGGCCGGTGGGAAGCCGAGCGCGTTCGACCGGGGTTTGGCCGCGCTTGCCCGGTACCGGGGGCGGACCGAGTCGGTGACCGTGCCCCGGGCCCACGTGGAGGAGCTGACCGACGGCGAGGGCGGCACCGTCGTGCAGGCCGCCGGGCAGGGTGTGCTGCACGCCGTCGGGGCGCTCGCGCCGGATCAGCGCCAGGCGACCATCGTGGAGGAGCGCCGCGCACACCCGTACCCGGGCCGGCGCGGTCACCGGCCAGTGGCCGGATCGTCGGCGTCGTCGGGCAGGACGGGCAGCGGCCAGGACGGATCCGGTGCCCAGGTCGGCCAGCCGGCGGCGAACGGGCCGCTCTCGACCGCGCCGACGACCAGGTGCGACGGCCCGCCCCGAACGGCATCGGGACATTACGGGCGAACTGCCGAGCCGATCACCGAGCACAAGCCGCTGAAGGATCGAGGCTGATGGCCACCCGGCTCCTGAACAACTCGATGAAGCACAAGCCGACCACCCGGTCGTTTTTCTTCTTCCTTTGTAGCGAGAACTGAAATCTCGCGCCGTCTTGTTCTTTCTGTTTCCGCCGTATGTTTCCGGGAAGGAACCTTCGAGGGGAGGCCTCTTCCCCCGTAGAAAATAGTACAATCGACTGCTTTCCGGAGGGATTCCGTGCCTGCTCGCCGCATCATGACGATGCTCGCGTCCACATCCCTGGCTGTGACCGTCCTGCTGGGGTCATCCCCGTCCGCCCAGGCGGACGACCCCGTCTTCTGCGGGATCGCCGTCGGCGGAGCGATCCTCGCCAAGTACAAGGACTACGACTACGACCGGGGATTTCTCGGCTGCCCGAAGACGACCGAGTTGGTCAACCCGGACGGCGTCGGCCGCAGGCAGGAATTCACCGGGGGAACCGTCTACTGGAAGCCCGCTACGGGCGCCCATCCCGTTGGGGGCGCCATCGGCGCGAAGTGGGCGGACAAGAACTGGGAGTCCGGTCCGCTTGGGTATCCCACGTCGGACGAGCTGGCGAACCCCGACGGATTCGGCCGCCGTCAGGAGTTCGAAGGCGGCTCCGTCTACTGGGCGTCCGCCTACGGCGCGCACCCCGTGTGGGGGAAGATCGGGAAGCTGTGGGGGGATTACGGCTGGGAGGGCGGGTCGTTCGGATATCCCACCTCGGACGAGAAAACCGACACTGCGTCGAAGCAGACGTACCAGAATTTCTCCAACCGGCAGAGCAAGCTGTTCTGGAGTTCCGGAGGCCTGGAGGAGGGATGTTCGGGAGAATGCACGGGCTATCTGAGCGAAGCCGCCACGGGCTGGTTCAAACAGGTGCGCGTCGAGATCCCCGCCGTTTTCCCGAACGAGGTGGTCATCCGCGCCTATCCGACGGACGCAGGATTCCGCAACGCGGTCGGTGATCTCGGCGGCGCCTGGGACCAGCTGTGGACGATGGCGCCGCCCCCGCAGCAGTTGTCCGTCCAGTCGAAGTACAACTCGGAGTACGAGCAGTTCATCTGCCATGCGAATTTCGTCTTCCCGGATCCGCTCGATCCCTCGGGGTGGAGCACGGGCGACAGCTGGGATGTGGAGTCCTGGCGCGCCGACGTAGGGACCAGCAACGCACTGTCTCGCGTCTTCTTCGCGCTGCACCAGTGCAACTGGGATCCGCAGGACCCGAGCTAGACAGAAACGGCCGCCGGCGTTCCGTGCTGGCGGCCGTTTTTCACGGGTTTTTGAGTATGTCGTGCGAGCCGACCCGACGCCCAACGTCGCTTCTGTTGGCTGATCTTGATGGCGTAGGGTCTCGTCCTTGTGGCACGTGATCACATAGCCGGGACAGCTTCCCGGAGCGGGTCCGGATGGGGCTGCTGACCCGGACGTTCACGCCGGAGCTGGTGCACCAGGCGGTCGAGGAGGCCGGGGCGTGGGAGGAGCGCACGAAGGCGCTGCCGAGCACGCTGATGGTGTGGCTGTTCACCGGGCAGGGGTGCTGCGCGAGCTGCTGGAGAACATCCCGCGTCGGGCGGGTGAGAAATGGACGCGTCCGGCCCGGACCGGTTCTGTGAGGTACGGGTGGGAGGACACCGGTCGATACGGCCACGCGTCAGCGGATGTACGGGACGGTGTCATCGCTCCGCCCCGGGCGACGCCCTGCTCGTCCACGGCCTCTGCCCTCACCATCACTGGCGCATGGCCGTATCCATCGCTGGCACCGGATCCGGAGGTCACACCCGGTGACACCCACGTGACAAGCCCGGCCGCGCCACAACGACACCCGAAACCGCGTCCCGGTGACGGGACCCCACCCGGCTGGCACGGCCCCGGGGAGCAGCCGCCGCAACGGCCCGGACCGGACCGTCGCGGAGCGCACCAGGACAAGGCCCCGGGCGGCGGCACACGGCGAGGCCCCGCGGGGGCCGAGACGCGGCGGCCACATGCGGCCCAGGACCCGAGCCGAGCCCTACGGGGGCTTGAGGGCCCGTCACCGCCCGGTCCGGGGCCCCTGGGGTCCGGTGGAACGGCGACAGCCCGCCAGAGGGGCGGCGGGACGGCTTCCCGGCCTGGCCGGGATAGCGGTGTCCCCGCACCCCGGTGGGCGGGGCGGGCCGGGACCGGAGCCGCTGTTCAGGAGTCGATGGCGAGCCGGATCGGGACGGTGAGGAGGGAGAGCCGGCCGGTCGCGGCGACGTGCCGGAAGTCGAAGACGCTGGTCAACGGCCCGGTGATCAGTAGCAGGGCGCCTTGGGCGCGGGCCGCTCCCCACCATTTGCGGGTGGCGCTGATCTCGCCGTCGAACCAGACCGCGTCGCCGGGCCGGTGGATGGTCAGCTGGTAACCGGTCAGGACGGCCGACCAGCCCCGATACGGTCCGGTACCCAGAGTCGGGGCGGTGACGCGGGAGGCCCAGCCGTCTTCGGGGACCAGTGGTCGGCCGGGGTCGGCGGGCAGGACCAGGGCCGGGCGGTGGCCGGGCATGAACTCGGGCCAGGGCCGGCCGTGCGGGCCAAGGCCGCTGATGATCGCCATGGACGTCCCCTACCCGTGGTCCGGGCTCGGCCACTCCACCACCGGACGGATCACATGCCTGGTGCGGTCCGGCGGACAACGGGCGGTACCCGCTCCACCGCGCCGCAAGGACCCCACTGATGCGGCAGCGCCCGGCCAGCCGGTCCCAGGGGCCCGAGCGGAGCGGTGATCGTCCCGTGACGATGCCGGACGCGGCGTGGACTTTCGCGGGGTGGCGGAAGTCGGAGACGTCCCACAGATCGATGGTGGCCCGAGGGCACGGCCTGGCCCGACAGCGGCTGGACGCCCCTCCTCCGCCTCCCGGTCGTCGGCGCACTGCGGGCACACCAGCCGGTCCGGTTCTGCGGATTCGGTGCCGCCGGGGTGGGGGGCGGCCGATGATGGACGCCGGCGGCGACACAACCGGAGAACGGATGACGCGCGAGGAGAACGGCAGCCAGGCGGACAAGCCCAGGCGTCGGCCGCAGAACTGGTGGGAACTGCCCGACCGGGAGTTGCAACCGCCTCGTCCAGCAGGGGCTTCCAACGATCCCGGTACCCCCTCGCCCCGCTCTGGCGGTCTTTCCGGGGAGTCTGGTGAAACCCGTGTCCGCAATCAGATCAGCGGCAGTGTCGTTCACGGGAACGTGATTCAGGGCGGGGTCGTGCACATCCACCCCAATCCCGTCCAAGGCGGCAACAGCACCGGTGGTGGGCGGCACCTCGGGAAGCCGATCGGACAGTGGGACCCGCACGACCTGGAGGTCCACCCGGCCGGCACCGGCCGAATCGAGCAGGGCCGGCTGGACAGACGGCAGGTCCGCGTCATGCCGGGCTACGTCCGCCGAGCCCACGACCGGGAACTCGACAACGCCGTACGCGACGCCACCGAAGGCCACAGCCGGATGACGGTCCTGGTCGGCTCGTCGTCCACCGGCAAGACCAGGGCGTGCTGGGAGGCCATCCAGCCGCTCGCCGGCCAGGGATGGACACTGTGGCACCCCTTCGATCCCACCCGCGCCGAGGCCGCTCTCGCCGACCTCGACCGGATCGGGCCGCGCACGGTTGTCTGGCTGAACGAGGCGCAGCACTACCTCGGCGACGCGCGACACGGCGAACGCATCGCGGCCGCGCTCCACGGTCTGCTGACCGATCCCGGCCGGGGCCCGGTTCTGGTCCTGGGCACGCTGTGGCCCGAGTACGCCGGGCAGTACACGGACCTTCCACAGCCGGGCGGCTCGGATCTTCACAGCCGGGTCCGGGAGCTCCTGGCCGGGCGTCTTCTCACCGTTCCCGAGGCCTTCGACCGGCACGCGCTGGACGCTGTCCGGGTCCTCGCCCGCGGCGGCGACCGGCTGCTGGCCGACGCCCTCACCCGAGCCCTGGACACCGGGCGCCTGGCCCAGGACCTCGCCGGCGCGCCGGAGCTGCTGCACCGTTACGAGCAGGCCGGCCCCGCTTCCCGGGCTCTGCTGGAGGCCGCCATGGACGCTCGCCGCCTTGGTGTCGGTCTCCACCTGCCCAGGGCGTTCCTCGCCGACGCCGCCGTCGACTACCTCGCCGACCACGACTGGGACCAGCTCGCGGACAACTGGGCCGAGGCCGCGTTCGCCGATCTCGCCCGCCCCGTCCACGGCAAGCAAGCCCCCCTGCGCCGCGTCAACGCCCGCGCCGGGTCCCGGCCACCAGGCGCTCCGGCGCCCACTCCAACACCTCGCCCGGACGAGGGGCTGGTGTTCCGGCTGGCCGACTACCTCGAACACCACGGCCGCGCCACCCGCGGCCGGATCTGCCCGCCCGCGTCCTTCTGGCACGCCGCCCACACCCACCTCACCCACCCCGACGACCTCAACGCACTCGCCGAGGCGGCCCTTCACCGGTACCGCTACCGCTGGGCCCACCACCTGCGACGCCGAGTCGCCGAGGTCGGCGACCCAGAGCTCCTGGTCAGATTGGCGAAGCAGCGCTCCCTGGGCCCAAGGGACGTCAAGACCTTCTATCAGGCGGCCGCCGACGCCGGCCACCCCGACGCCGCATTCGAACTGGCAAGAGACCGGGAGCTGCACGGGGACCGGGAGGGCGCCGAGGCGCTCTACCGCCAGGCCGCCGACTCCGGCCGCCCCAGGGCCCTCACCGACCTTGCGCGGCTCCGGCTGAAGGCCGGGGACCAGGAAGGCTCTGAGGCGCTCTACCGGGAGGCGGCCGCGACCGGCGACCCCGATGCCCTGATCGACATGGCGGCGATGCAGAACCCCGTCCGGCTCACGGAGACGGCCGAAGCCCTGATTCGGCAAGCCGCCGATGCCGGGCACTTCAGGGCCCTGGTCCACCTCGCGAAGGAACGGGAGCGGTTTGGAGACTGGAAGGGCGTCGAAGCCCTCTATCGGCGGGCCGTCGACAACGGCGACATCGCTGCCCTGCTCGGCTTGGCACGACTCCAGAACGACCACGGGGAGCTGACGGGCGCGGCGGAGGCGATCTACAGGGTGGCCGCCGAGGCCGGCTACCCCGAAGGTCTGTCATTCGTATCAGAGGAACGGGAACTGGCCGGGGACCAGGAAGGCGCCGAAGCACACGCCTGGCGGGCAGTCAACGCCAATGAGGCGTACGTGTTCTGTCTCTTCGAGTTGGTGCGGACTCGGCAGCTTACCGGGGACGGAGCGAACGCCGAACGCCTCGCCCGGCAGACTGCGAACGCTGGTCACCCTTTCGTCCTGTCCTTCCTGGCAGGACAACGGGAGAAAGCCGGTGACCTGGAGGACGCGGAACGCCTCTACCGCGAGGCTGCTGTCCACGAGCGCACTGGACTCTTCGACGTAGCCAGGATGCGGGACCGCGTCAGGGACCTGGAGAGTGCTAACCACCTCTACCAGCAGGCCGCCGACGCCGGCAGCACTCGAGCCCTGGCCCGCCTGGCACTGATACGGGAATTCGTCGGAGACGGGGAAGGCGCCGAGGACTTTGCCCGGCAGGCCGCTGACGCTGGTAGCCCTGACACCCTGGTCAAACTCGCGGAAAGCCGGGAGCAAGCCGGTGACCTGGAGGGCGCCGAGCGCCTCTACCGCGAGGCCGCCGACACGGGCACCGCGCTCTCCACCTCGGCACCGGACCGCTGGCCCCACGGACTGGACCCCGACGGCACACCCACACCCCCCTGGCGCTGACCACCAAGGGCCAGGTCGACCAGGGCGTCACGGGTGGCCTTGTCGTTCCGGCGAGACCAGATGCCAGAGCTCACGAGCGGTGGCGCGCTGGAACAGGCCGAGCGACACCAAGACCCCACGCCGCACCGGTTCCGTCGAGTCCGCCTTCCACCGCACCCCAGCAGCGGCAGGAAGAGGGTTGTCGCCACGGCTTCGGCCCCTTGTCCTGGGCTGCTGGCCTGCGGAAACGGGCTGATCCGGCGTCGGGGGCGCTGAGGTGCCGGCGGAGGTACCCGCGGAGGCGGCGCCCGGGACCGGGCCGAAGGCCGGGGCGGGGCCCGGGCCGTCGACTACCTGCGCGGTGTCCTGCTCGACGTCGGGCGGATCCACACCGCCTTCGTTGCCGACGCCCGCTGGCGCGGTGAGGCCTGCGGGCCCGCTCGACCTCCTGCCCGCCCCGGAGCTGCCGGTCGGGGGCGGCGGGGTGTACAGGCCCGCCGCCGAGCTCGCGTACACCGCCGGCACCAGTGAGGAGCGGCACCGGCTGCGGGCGTTCGTCGAACGCCACCGCCCCGGGGTCGGCGCCGAGGAGACCGCGGCCCGTCCGCACCCATCTGGCACCCGCTCGGCGGCAGCGGGCGGGCGTGCGGGTGGACTGCGCTGTAGACGCCGGGGCCGGAGCAGTGCGGTGACCTACCGTCCGGTGCGGGAGCGGAGAGCGGGCCGGCCACCCTCGGCGCAGGGCCGGAGCGGGCATGGGGCGGGATAGAGCAGGCCCACCCCGGACGGTGCCTCGCGGACCCTGCCGAAAGTGGTCAGCGTCACTGGTAGGACGCCCCGGTCGCCACCGTGCGCTACCTGCGACTGGTCCTGAACGGGATCCGCGCCTTGGGCCTGACCCGCGCCGGCCAGGTGCTGGAAGGGCTGCCGGCGGACTTCATGCTGGGCCCTCACGACGTCCGGGACCTGGCCGCCGCCCAGATCAAGCGCCAGCGCCGCTCGCTCGCGCGCCAGGACGCGCTGCAGCAGCGCGCCTACGCGCGCCTGGTCACCGAACTCGCGGGCCCCGAGCGAGGTGGCAAGACGCGCGCCGGCAAGGCCCTGGGTGTCACCGATGTCCAGATCGGCCGGATCATCCGCGAGGACCAGGAGCGCCGCGCCCTGCTGGCCAGCAAGGTCAGCAACGCGCGCGACGACTACGACCTCTGAACAACAGGGCGGCCCACGGAAAGGCCATAGCCCTGAAGGGCTTGGGGCGGACGGGCTTCTGGCCTGTCCGCCCCGCCAACGTCCCGCCGCCGTCCCTACGGGACTACGAGGCTGAACCGTGCGCGCCGGGGTGAACAGGTGGGTGCCCAGGTCCTCCAGGAGCTCGCGCACCGCGTCCGTGCCCGGGTCACCGGCCACCGTACGGCGCAGCACCAGCAGGACGTCCCAGAGGGCTTCCTGAGTACCCGGGAGGCCGGACAACAGCCAGCACCCGCGCTTGAGTTCGCCGCTGGAGGCTGCGGCGAAACAGCGATTTCACACCCACGTCGCCGCCCGGTGCGGCACGCTGGGGTGCGACGACCTTGAGTGAGGGGAAACAGGGTGGGAACGTACGATCCGACGTACCAGGTCCAGGACGCCGCCAAGTCGGTGCGCACGGTGGCCCAGGACCTCGCCGATGGCAAGGCGGAGTGGGACCGGCCGCGGGATCTGGCGAAGACGCTCGAATGGATCCAGGCCCTGACGGACGACGTGTCACGGATCCTCCTCCAGCAGGCCGGCGCTCTGCCCCGGATGACCACCGACTCCGATGCGCCCGAGGCCGGCCAGCGTATTGCCGAGGCCGCGGCCACCGCAGCCCAGCTGGGCAACCAGATCCGTCGGGCACACCAGGTCGCGGAGACCGTCCGCTGAGACGGCCCGCGGTGCCGCGCCGCCCAGCCCGTACGC
>NZ_JBHVET010000131.1:0-14853 GCF_042802135.1 Kitasatospora sp. NPDC057512 | reverse complement strand
GCCTTCGGCCTCGTCTCGGGCGGCATCGTGCTCTGGGGCCTCGTCGACCTCGGCCGCTACCTCGCCGACCGCACCGGCCTCGGCGTCTTCGGCGAGCCGCTGCTGCTCGGGCTCGCCACCCTCGCCCGGGTGGTCGTGCTGGTCGCGGTGGCCACCGTGGTCTGGGTGCCGATCGGCGTGCGGATCGGCTTCTCGCCCCGGCTGACCAGGATCGCCCAGCCCGTCGTCCAGGTGCTGGCCGGCTTCCCGGCCAACTTCGTCTTCCCGCTGGTGGTCTGGCTGCTGCTGCGCACCGGGGTGTCGATCGACCTCGGCGGCATCCTGCTGATGGCCCTCGGCTCCCAGTGGTACATCCTGTTCAACGCCATCGCCGGTGCCATGGCCGTCCCCGCCGACCTGCGCGAGGCGATGGACGACCTCGGCGTGCGCGGCCGGCAGCGCTGGCGGCGGCTGATCATCCCCGGGATCTTCCCGGCGTACGTCACCGGCGGCATCACCGCCTCCGGCGGCGCCTGGAACGCCTCCATCGTCGCCGAGGTGGTCACCTTCGGCTCCACCACGCTCACCGCGACCGGCCTCGGCGCGTACATCGCCCGGGCCGCCGAGCACGGCGACCACCCGCGCCTGCTCGCCGGGGTCGCGGTGATGAGCCTGTACGTCGTCGCCCTCAACCGTCTGCTCTGGCGCCGGCTGTACCGGCTGGCCGAGCGCCGCTACTCGCTGTAGTCCGGAGTCCGCCGATGCGCTTCCCCTTCCGCCGCCGCCCCGCCGAGCCCGGTCCCGCCGAGCCCGCTCCCGTCCCGCGCGGGGAGGGCCCGCACGACGACGACCGGCACGGCGACGACCGGCACGGCGACGACGAGGTCCTGCTGGAGACCGTCGGCCTGACCAAGGCCTACGCCGGGGCCGCCGGCGAACTGCCGGTGCTCTCCGGCATCGACCTGACCGTGCGGGCCGGCGAGATCGTCGCCGTGCTCGGCCGCTCGGGCTCCGGCAAGTCCACCCTGCTGCGTTGCCTGGCCGGCCTGATCCCGCCCAGCTCCGGCACCGTCCGCTACCGCGGCACCCCGCTCACCGGCGCCAACCCCGGCACCGCGCTGGTCTTCCAGACCTTCGCGCTGCTGCCCTGGCTGACCGTCCGGCAGAACGTCGAGCTCGGCCTGGAGGCCCGCGGGGTGCCGCCCCGGGAGCGCGCCCGGGCCGCCGCCCAGGCCATCGACCTGATCGGCCTCACCGGCTTCGGGTCCGCCTACCCCAAGGAGCTCTCCGGCGGCATGCGCCAGCGGGTCGGCTTCGCCCGGGCGCTGGTCGTCGAACCGGACGTGCTGATGATGGACGAGCCGTTCTCCGCCCTCGACGTGCTCACCGCCGAGAACCTGCGCGGCGAGCTGATGGAGCTGTGGGACTCCGGCCAGTTCCCGACCCGGGCCGTCGTGCTGGTCACCCACAACATCGAGGAGGCGGTGCTGATGGCCGACCGCGTCGTGGTCCTCGGCGCCCGCCCGTACGGGACCATCCGGGAGACCGTCGAGGTCGACCTGGAGCGGCCGCGCGACCGCGACTCGGCCGCCTTCGACGAGCGGGTGGACCGGGTGTACCGGATCATGACCGGCCGCCCCAAGGACACCCGGCCGCCCGGCCGCACCGACCAACCCGACCAGCCGGACCCGGATCGCCGCACCGTCGCCAGCACCCCGCTGCCCACCGCCGGTGTCGACGGCCTCTCCGGTCTCGCCGAGACGATCGCCCACCGGGGCGGCAGCTGCGACCTGGCCGGCCTCGCCGACGAACTCGGCCTGGACATCGACGACCTGCTCCCCCAGGTCGACGCCCTCGACCTGCTCGGCTTCGCCGAGGTCCACGGCGACGACCTGCTGCTCACCGACGCCGGCGCCGCCTACACCGGGGCCGACGCCCAGGACTCCCGTGCCGTCTTCGCCGCCGCGGCCCTGGAGGTGCCGCTGATCAAGCTGATCGCCAACAGCCTGGGCGACCGGCCCGGCGCCACCGTCCGCACCGGCTTCCTGCGCGACCTGCTCGGCCGCCACTACACCGTCGAACAGACCGACCGGCAGCTGGAGACCGCGACCGACTGGGGCCGCTACGCGGGGCTCTTCGCGTACGACGCCGACCGGCAGGAGTACCGGCTGGACGCTCCGGAGCGCTGAGGGTTCAGCCGGTCGCCGGGCGGCTGAGGGTTCAGCCCGTCGCCGGGCGGCGGCGCACCGCGCGGGCCGCCCGGGCGAAGGGCTGCGGCGCGGTCGCCCCGGCCGGGGCGGCGCCGTCGTCGTCACCGCCGTCGCGGCGGGCGGGCAGGTCGTGGGCGATCAGCGCGGCCTCGGCGAGCAGCCCGCTCACCTCGGTGGCCCGGTAGAAGATCCGGGTCCCCTCCCGGCGCGCCACCACCAGCCCGGCCGCCCGGAGCTTCGCCAGGTGCTGCGAGGTCGCCGCGACGTGCGCCCCCAGCAGCTCGGCCAGCTCGCTCACCGGCAGCTCCCGGCGGCTCAGCGCCCACAGCAGCCGGTACCGCGACGGGTCGGCCACCGCCTTCAGCACCGCCACCGCCCGCTCCGCCGCATCGGCGTCCCAGGCCTCTTCCCGCGCACCACCCATACAGGGATCGTACCGAGCCGTACGCGGGCACCCGGAGCCGGGAATCCCCGCCGCCCGCGCCGACGGCGGCCGCCGGGTGAATGAAGCGCGACAGAACCGGGGGGACGGGCCGCGGCGGCGCCTAGCCTGGGCCTGGGCCCGGCCGGAACTGCGCACCGGCCGGGCGGAGTTGGTCCTGTCCGCCGCGAGGAAGGGTCGGCCGTGGCTGCCATCAGTGTGATTCCGGGCGACGGCATCGGCCCCGAGGTGGTCGAGTCCGCGCTGCGGCTGGTCGAGGCGTTCGGCCTGGGGCTGGACGTCGACGTGCTGGACCACGTGGGCGCGGAGCGCTACCGCCGGGAGGGCGTGGCGCTGGGCGAGGCGGACCTGGCCCGGGTGGCGGCGAGCGGCGCGGTGCTGCTCGGCGCGATCGGGCGGCCGGACCTGGAGCACACCGGGTACGTGCGCGACGTCCTGCTGGAGCTGCGGTACGCCTTCGACCTGTACGCCAACTACCGTCCGGTGCGGCTGTGGCACGACCGGCTCAGCCCGCTGCGGGACCCGGCCAGGCGCGCCCTGGACTGCGTGATCGTCCGGGAGAACACCGAGGGGCTCTACAGCGGCATCGGCGGGAACCTCCGCGCCTCCTCCGACCACGAGGTGGCCGTCGACGCGGACGTCAACACCCGGCACGGCGTCTCCCGGATCCTGGACTTCGCCTTCGCCACCGCCCGCCGGGAGGTCTGCCTGGTGGACAAGGCCAACGCGGTGCGGGCCGGCGGCCGGCTCTGGCAGGAGTGCTGGCGGCGGGCCGCCGAGCGCCACCCCGGCCCGGCCACCCGGCACCTGTACGTCGACGCCGCCGCGATGAAGCTGGTCACCGAGCCCGAGCGCTTCGACGTCATCGTGGCCAGCAACTCGCACGGCGACATCCTCAGCGACCTCGCGGCCGCGCTGGCGGGCGGGATCGGGCTGGCGCCCTCGGCGAGCCTCAACCCGGAGAGCGGCTTCGGGATGTTCGAGCCGGTGCACGGCTCGGCGCCGGACATCGCCGGCCGGGGCGTCGCCAACCCCTTCGCCTGCCTGCTGACCACCGCGCTGCTGCTGCGCCACCTCGGCCACGACACGGAGGCGGCCGCGACCGAGGCGGCTGTCGCCGGATCGATCGCGGCCGGACGGACCACCCCGGACCTCGGCGGCACGCTGAGCACCCGGGAGGCGACGCGCGCGGTCCTCGCCGCCCTGTGACGGCGCCCGCCGGGGGCCGGGGCAGCGGGCTCAGGGGGCCGGGTACGCCTCGGGCTCCAGGGTCGAGCTGGTCCGGATCACCTCGGCGACGGTCAACTCGTAGAACGCGTACCACTTCTCCTTCCCCTGTTGCTGGGCGTTGTGGTGCTCCACGTCGGCGCGCCACCGCGCCAGCGTCTCGGGGTCGCGCCACCACACCAGGGCCAGGCGTTCGCCGTCCTCGGTCTCGTAGTTCTTGACCTGGACGAGGTCGTCCCCGTAGACCGCCCGCACCTTCGTGGCGAGGTAGTCCTCCGTCGTCTCGTACTCGTGGTCGTACCGCTCCGAGAAGCGCGACCTGAAAACGACCAGAATCACCGTTGATCTCCCGTCAGTTCCGGCTGATGACACGACAGTTCAAGTGGATCACGCGGTTCGCCCGGGCTCGCGCGGCTCAGCCGGCCCCGGCGAACGCCCGCAGCTGCGGGTCGGGCAGCTCGGCGGCACCGGCGCCGTGCCGGCTGAGGATCCGCCGGGCCAGCTCGCGCAGCCGGTGCTCCTCGGTGAGCGCCAGGGAGTAGCTCTCCTCGCTGAACGCGCAGCGCTCGTACAGGGGTCGGAACCGCTCCGGCATCAGGTCGACCAGTCGGCGCGCGATGGCCTCCTCCGCCTCGTGCCGGGGGTCCGGCAGCCGGGACATCGTCCAGTAGTGCCGGTAGGAGATGTCCGCGATCGCGTCGCCGTCGCCCTTGCGGATCCGCTCGTACGCGGCGAAGGCCCGTTCCCAGTCCCGCTCCCGGTCCAGGCAGGCGACCAGGGTGCGGACGTCCTCGAAGGCGGCGTTCATGCCCTGGCCCATGAACGGCGCCATGGCGTGGCAGGAGTCGCCGACCAGCGCGGCCGTGCCGCCCAGGACCCACCGGTCGCACCGGGTGAGCCGGACGGCGGAGACCGGCTTGGCCGCCAACTGCTCCTCCAGGTCCGGGATTCCGGCCGCCAGCCGGGGGAAGACGGCGGCGAACTGCTCGGCCAGCGCCCGCCCGCCGACCGCGGCCCGGTAGGACGGGCGCGGGCCCTCCCGCCGGAAGAACACCGAGCCCGCGAAGCGCCGGCTGGACACCTGCGGGAAGGCCCCGAACAGCGCGTCCCCGGCCGGCCAGTAGTGCATCACCCCGCGGTCGCAGTCGGGCAGGTCCAGGACGACCTCCTGGTAGGCCAGTTCCAGGGTGCTCACCCGCGCCCGGGCGCCCCGTTCGACGAGGGCGCCGCGCACCGCCGAGTGGACGCCGTCGCAGCCGATGACGTGCCGGCACCGCACCCACCGCTCGGCGCCGCCCGCCCCGACCAGCAGCGCGGGCGCCGCCGGGTCGACGGCCAGCACCGGGTGGTCGAAGCGCAGGTCGACCCCCGGCTCGGCCTCGGCCGCGTCCAGCAGCAGCCGGTGCAGCGACTGCCGCTCGACCGCCCAGATCGCCGCGCCGTCCCGGCTGTACGGGGTGACGGCGGTGCTGCCGTCCGGCAGGTGCCCGCACCGGCCGGTGATCGGCGCGCAGATCCGCCGCACCGCCGCTTCCAGGCCGAGTTCCCGCAGCACCCGCCGGCCCCGCTCGGAGAGGATCACCATCAGCGACCGGCCCTGTCCGGCCGGGATCCGCCGGGGGTCCGCGTGCCGTTCCAGGACGGTCACCCGGCCGTGGCGCCGGGCCAGGTACAGCGCGGCGACCGGGCCGGCCAGCCCGGCCCCGACCACCACGATGCCGCCGCCCGCCGTCGCGGGCCCGTACGAGTCGCTCATCGGGGCCTCCCGCCGCTACCAGCTGACCGGGAGCTCGCGGACGCCGTAGGCCACCCCGTCGTACTTGAACGGGACGTCGGCGAAGTCGACGGCCAGGCGCAGCGTGGGGATCCGCCGGTAGAGCGTGCCGTAGACGGTCTGCAGTTCGAGGACGGCCAGCGGGCGGCCCAGACAGTGGTGGGGGCCGAAGCCGAACGCCAGGTGGTGCGCGGCGTCCCGGGTGATGTCGAGGCGGTCCGGGTCGGGGAAGTTGTCCGGGTCCCGGTTGGCCAGTTCGCTGGTCAGGATGATGCCCTCGCCGGCCCGGATGACGACGTCCCCGACGGTGATGTCCTCCAGGGCGACCCGGCGGCGGCCGGAGTGCGAGATGTTGAGGTAGCGCAGCAGTTCGTCGACGGCGCGGTTGACCACGCCCGGGTCGTCGGTCTCCCGCAGCACCGCCAGCTGCTCGGGGTTGCGCAGCAGGGCGAGCGTGCCGAGGGCGATCATGTTCCCCGTGGTCTCCAGGCCGGCGACCAGCAGCGTCATGGAGATGTACGACAGCTGTTCGGGGCTGAGCGCGCCGGGGCGGACCTGGGTCTCGATCACCTCGGAGATCAGGCCGTCGGCGGGCTCGCGCAGCTGCCGGTCGATCAGCTCCCGCAGGTAGCCGCGCAGGGCCTCCTGGGCACCGACCACCATGTCGGGCGAGCTGTCCCGGTGCAGCATCCGGGTGCTCTCGTCCTGGAAGAACTCGTGGTCGGCGTACGGGACGCCGAGCATCCGGCAGATCACCTTGGTGGAGGTCGGGAAGGCGAGGCCACCGACCAGGTCGGCGGGCCGGGGCCGGGTGAGGAACTCGTCGATGAGCCCGTTGACGATGTCGGCGACCTCGTCCTTGAGCGCGTCGATGTTGCGGATCGCGAAGGGCGGGGAGACCATCCGGCGCTGGCGGGCGTGCTCGGGGTCGTCGAGGGCGACGAAGGAGCGGCCGTCCTTGCGCCGTTCGCGGCTGCCCAGGTCGAAGTGCGGATAGCCGGACCTGGTCGAGTCGGCGCTGACCCGGGGGTCGACCAGGAGCTTGCGCCCGAGGTCGTAGCCGGTGACCAGCCAGGGGGTGCTGCCGTCCCAGAGCCGGACCCGGACCGGGCCGGCGCCGAGCTCGCGCATGGCGGAGGGCGGGTCGAAGGGGCAGGCGGGCTCCTTCAGGATGGGGAAGCGGGTCGGCTGCCCGGTCGCGGACCCGCCGGCGGAGTCGCCGGAGTCGGTTGCGGACCCGGTCGCGGAACCGGTCGCGTCGTCGGTGGTCACGGAATCTCCCTTCCTCGCCGCGCCGCGCGGGGTGTCCCGCCGGGCGGCCCTTCGTGGTGTGTCACCCGTGCAGGGCTCGGGCGATCTCCCGCAGGTCCTGTGCCGCGAGGACCGAGCGGATCGGCACGCGCACCCCGAGCTCCTCGCGCAGCGCGCCGATCAGCCGCCCCGCCAGCAGTGAATTCCCGCCCAGGTCGAAGAAGTTGGCCTCCGGCTCGACCCGCGGCAGGTCGAGCAGCCGGGCGATCGTGCGGTACAGCCGCTCCTCCCGGGAACCGGGCTCCGCTCCGCCGACAGCCGGTGGGGCGGCTTGCCCGGGCGCACCGTCCGGCGCGGAACGGTCCGGCGCGGAACGGTCCAGGGCGGCGCGGTCGATCTTGCCGTTCGGGGTGGTGGGGAAGGCGTCGAGCACCTCGATCCGGGCCGGCACCATGAACTCCGGCAGCACGTCGGCGAGTCGGGCGCGCAGCGCCGCGGGGTCGAGGACGGCGCCGGGGCTCGGGGTGACGTAGCCGACCAGGCGCGCGTCGGCCTGGCCGCCCCGTACCAGCACCGCGGCCAGGTCCACGTCGGGCTGCCGGGTGAGCCGGTCCTCGATCTCGCCCAACTCGACCCGGAAGCCGCGCAGTTTGACCTGTCCGTCGGCCCGGCCGGCGAAGTGGAACCGGCCGTCGGCGGTGCGCCGGCCGCGGTCGCCCGAGCGGTACATCCGGGCGCCGGGGGGCCCGAACGGGTCGGGCAGGAAGCGGGCCGCGGTCAGCCCGGGGCGGCCGACGTAGCCGCGGGCCAGCCCGGTGCCGCCCAGGTAGAGCTCGCCCTCCGCCCCGTCGGCCACCGGCCGCAGCCGCTCGTCCAGCACGTACACCCGAGCCCCGGCCCAGGGGACGCCGATGTCGACCCCGTCCGCCGCGTCGATCGGCCCGGCGAGGGTGCAGCCGACGGTCACCTCGGTGGGGCCGTAGCCGTTGAACATCCGGCGCCCCGGCGCCCAGGCATCCAGCAGCGCCGGGGTGCAGGCGTCGCCGGTGGAGGTCACCGTGCCACCCCGGAGCACGTTCTGACTGTCCGTCACACTCAACGCGGCGGGCGGCAGGGTGGCGTGGTCGATCGCGTGCCTGGCCAGCGTCCCGTGCAGGGCGTCGCCCGGCAGCAGGTCCTCGTCGTCGGCGACCACCAGGGCGGCGCCGTGCAGCAGGGCCAGCGAGAGGTCCCAGAACCCGGCGTCGAAGCTGACCGAGGCCCAGGACAGCACCCGCTCGCCGGGGGCCGGGCGCAGGTGCTCGGCCTGGGTGGCGACCAGGTCGGCGACACCCTCCTGGGGGACGGCGACGCCCTTCGGGGTGCCGGTGGAGCCGGAGGTGTAGATCACGTACAGCAGGTGGTGCGGCGACAGCGGAGCCCGCCGCTCGTCCTGCCGGACGTTCCCGTCGCCGTACCGGGCGCAGGCCGCCGCGCACTCCTCGGAGTCGAGCACGATCTCGTCCAGCTCCACGCCCTCGGGCCGGGCGGCCGCGGTGCGCAGCAGCAGTCGCGGTGCCGCGTCCCGCACCATGAAGGCCTTGCGGGACGCGGGGTAGCGGGGGTCGAGCGGCAGGTAGGCGCCGCCCGCCTTGAGCACGGCCAGCTGGGCCACCACCAGCTCGGGCGAGCGCGGCACGGCCAGCGCCACCAGGTGGTCCGGGCCGACGCCGCGGTCGATCAGCAGCCGGGCCAGCCGGTTGGCCCGGGCGTTGAGCGGGCCGTAGTCGAGCGCGGTGTCCCGGTACAGCACGGCCGTCGCCCCGGGGCGGAGCGCCGCCTGCTCCTCGAACAGGTCGGCGACCGTACGGGCTCGGGCGGCCGCGGGTGCGGCCACCGTACGGACGGGCGCGGTCACGGCGCCTCGCCCAGCCGCGGGCGGACCTCGGTGGCGAACAGCTTCAGGCTGCGCGACATGCTCTCCAGCGACTGCTGGCCGTAGTCGAGCTGGAACAGCACCACATCGGTACCCAACTCGGCTTCGATGCTTCGCAGTTGCTCGACGGCGCTGCGGGGCGAGCCGATCACCGCCAGGCCCGCCGCCTCGCTGGGGCCGGCCTGGTGCTTGTCCACCATGGCCTCGCGGTAGCCCTGGTAGGAGGTCGAGCTGCGGTCGCGCCAGGACTCCGCGGCCGCGCCGAAGGCGTCCCAGTGCCGGCGCAGCGCGGCGTTGCCCTCCGCCACGGCCTCCTCGTCGGAGTCGGCCAGGTACAGCGCGACGCTGATCGCGACCTGGGGCCGGCGGCCGGCGTTCTTCGGCGCCGCGGCGAAGCGCTGCCGGTACAGGTCGATCATCTCCCGTACCTGGCCGACCTGTTCGCGGCTGGGCGCGGAGGCGATCAGCAGGTTGTAGCCGGAGTCGCCGATCCACTCGAAGCTGGAGCGGGTGATCAGCGCGGCGGCCCACACCGGGGGGTGGGGGTCCTGGGTGGGCAGCGGGAGGGAGTCGGCGTCCCGGTAGCGGAAGAAGGGGGTGTCCTCGCTGACCCGGGACTCGGTCCACAGCCGCACCACCGCGTCCACCACCGCCCGGAACCGGTCCTTGCTGCTGTCCAGGTCGATGCCGAAGGCGTCGAACTCGTACGGCAGGAAGGCGCGGGCGAAGCCGACGTCCAGCCGACCGCCGCTGAGCGCGTCGAGCTGCGCGGTGCGGGCCGCGAGCTGGATCGGGTGGTGGAAGGAGGCCTGGATGCCGCCGGTCATCAGCCGCACCCGGCTGGTGCGCGCGGCGACGGCGGAGAGGAAGGCGAGCGGGTCGGGGCAGTAGCCGCCGTAGGCGTGCAGGTAGTGCTCGGTCATCTTGACGTACTCGAGGCCGAGGTCGTCGGCCAGTTCGGACACCGCCAGCAGGTTGCCGTAGTACTCCTCGGCGCTGCGCACCGACGGCGGGGTGTCGGGCAGCAGGGATATTCCGTAGGTCGTCATCTCTGGGCCTCCGTGGTCGGGTCCGGTGGTGCGTCGGGCAGGGCGCCGCGGCCGCCGAGGGACCAGTACGCGCGCAGTCCGTGGACCAGCGGCCGCGGCCGTCCGCCGTCCGCCGCGGCCCGGTAGACCTCGCCGAAGAGCACCACGTGGTCGGCGACGGTCACCGAGCCGGTGATCCGGCAGTCGGCGACGGAGTGCGCGGCCCGGTCGAGGTGCGGGCCGGCCCAGTCCGGGCGGGCGGTCCACTCGACGTGCTCGAAGCGGTCGGGCCCCCGGGCGGCGAAGAGTTCGGCGACGGCGCGGGCCCGGTCGTCGAGCAGGTTCACCGCGAAGCCGCCGCTCCGTTCGAGGACGGCGAGGGTACGGCTGGAGCGCTGCATGCACACCAGCAGGGTGGGCGGGTCGGCCGACACGCTGGAGATCGCCGTGCAGGTCGTGCCGTACGGCCGGCCGGCCTCGTCCGCGGCGGTGATGACGGCGACGCCGGCGGGGAAGCCCGCCATCAGGGTTCTGAACGCGGTCGCGGAGACCGGTCCGGCCGTCGTGCGGCCGCCGGCCCCCGTCATGGGCGTGGGGGGCATGGGGAGGAACCTCCTGGCGTCCCGTCGGGAACCGACGGTCGCGCTGTCCTCGGTCACGGTGTACGTCCTGGTCACGGCGTACGTCCTGGTGCGCGGCCTGGTCCTCGGCCGCCGCACACCGACTCTGGCACGGGCCCCGGCCGGGCCGTTCGCCGGAAAAAGATTTGCGAAAGAGGCGCTCCGCCCGCGCTGGTCGGGGCGGCCGGGCGGGGGCCGGGGCGGCTTGCACCACGTCGGGCGCCAGGGCGGCGGCGATCAGCCCGGTGTCCCCGGTGGCGGCCGCGAGCCGGAAGGCCGCCACCGCCTCCCGGTGGCGCTCCGGCTCCACCGGGTGCCGCTCCAGCGGGGACCGCACCTTCTGCCGGGCCCGGCTGGCCAGCTTCTTGGCGGTGGTCCGGCTGCGGTCGAGGAGCGCGCCGATCTCGTCGAAGGGCACCCCGAAGACGTCGTGCAGGACGAACGCGACCCGCTCGGCCGGGCTCAGCGCGTGCAGGACCACCCGCAGCGCGAGGCCCACCGACTCGGCCGCCAGCGCCTCCTGTTCCGGGTCCGCCTCCGCGCCGGGGCCGCAGGTGTGCGTCAACTCCTCTCCCCCGCAGCGCTGTTGGCTCCCCGACCGGCTGCGCAGCGCGTCCAGGCAGACCCGGGAGGCGACGGTGCGGATCCAGCCGGGCAGGTTGCGCACCGCCGTGGTGTCGGCGCGGTCCAGCCTCAGCCAGGTCTCCTGCACCGCGTCCTCGGCCTCCTCCCGGGAGCCGAGGATGCGGTACGCGAGCCCCAGCAGCGCCGTTCGGCTCTCCTCGAAGAACTCCGCCAGTGATTGGCGCTGATCCATCGGTCACCTTCCGGGTTCACGGTCCGTCGTACTGATGACCCGCGCACCGCGGGGCTTGTGACTCACGACCGTTCGAAGGAGAGTTCCGATGGCGGAGGCCGTTGCCGGGATCCCCGCGCACACCGCGGGCACCCGGAGCATCGACAGGGCCGGCTCGGCGGCGCGTCGCACCGCCCCGTCCGCCGCGGTCGGCGGGACCGCGCAGCTCACCCCGGACGTCCGGGCCCCGCTCGACGCCTCCTGAGCCCGGCCCGGCGGGACGCCCTCTGCCCGTGTGAGGTACGGGCAGAGGGCACCGGCCGCACGCCGGGGTGGCGGCGTGCCGGCTGCGCGGCGTACGGGCTTCGCGGTGTGCCGTCCGCGCGGGGTGTCAGCCGCGGTCGGCGCCGCCGGTCACAGGCCGTCCGCCTCCAGGATGTAGCCGCGGCCCCACACCGTCCGGATGCAGAGGCCGACCTCGGAGATCCGCCTCCGCAGCCGCATGATCTGCAGGTCCAGGGCGTTCCTGGAGATCGCTCCGGTGGCCCTGACCACCTGCTGCTCCAGCTCGGCCCGGTACACCACCTCGCCGTAGTGGGCGACGAGTTCCTCCATGATCCCCACCTGGGTGGTGGAGATGGCGACCGAGTTGCCGCCGAAGCAGAGCACCCCGGTGGAGTCGACGGTCGGGACCCTGCGCCCGTACACGCGTTGGGACAGCGCCTGGATGCGCGCCTCGACGTCCCCGCGCGGGGCCGGCGACCTGATCCAGTCCTCCCCGGGGTCGACGCACACGGGAGCGTCATTGCCGGCCTCCACGACGAGCAGGCAGGGAATTCCCGCCTTTCGGCAGTGATTCCGTTTGTCCGCCTCGATGGGCCATCGTATTAACGTGACACCTTTGCTCAAGGGTGTCTCCCTCGTCAGAGAAAAAGGCAGTCTCGGCTTTCCTTGCTTTCTCGTACGAACCGCCCCGAAGGCAGTGGGAATCGACGCCCGGCGCGGCTCACGGCCGGGCCCGCCGCCTCCCCGCCACAGCGGGGCGCCGCAAGGCCCGGTTGCACACGTTCACCGACTGGTAAGCACACGTTTCGCTGCGGGGCACTCGGCCCTCGGCAGCGCCGTGCCCGCCCCCTGGAATCCGGGAGCGGGCGCGACGTACCGGTGGTTCGGACCACCTCCTACCTTGCCCGAGCTCTATCCGCGCACCCGCGTGACGTGGGTCACGGACGGGGGCGCAGACCCTTTCCGGCCACCGTCACCTCGTCGGCGGACGAACCGCCCGCCGGACGGGGTCCGGCCGACCCCGCAGAGGCCGGCCCCGCGGAGGCCGGCTCCGCGGCGCTCGGCTCCGGAGCACCCGACTCCGGGGTGGTCGGCTCCGGGGCGGCCGACGGCAGCCCGGCGCGCTGCCGGAACCCGGTCCAGGCCAGCACCGCCGCCACCGCCGTGGCGGCCGCGGCGATCCCGATCGACAGCTGGTAGCCGTGCAGGAAGGAGTCGACGGCCGGCTGCCGGAACGGCTCGCCGAGCGCCTCCACCACCGTGTGCAGCCGGCCGCCGCCGACGTCCCGCGACCGCTCCAGCACCTGGGCCCGCTGGGCCCCGTCCAACCCGGCCGTCTTCTCCTGCCAGGCGGAGACCGCCGAGTTGACGCCGACGGCGCCCAGCACCGCGAGGCACACCGAACTGCCGATCTGCCGCGAGGCGTTCAGCACGCCCGAGGCGGCGCCGGAGGCCCCCGCGGGCACGTCCCGCATGGCCACGTGGGTCACGGCGGGCACGAAGGTGCCGAACCCCCCGCCGTACAGCACGTACCCGAGCGCGCTGACCGCGAAGGGCGTGGTCCCGGCCCGGCTGAGCAGGAACACCCCGACCGCGGCCAGCAGGATCCCCGAGGTGGCCACCGTCACCGAGCGGAACCGCGAGTCCAGGCGGCCGCCGAACTGCGCCATGGTGAGGAACGGGATGTTCATGAACAGCCACGACAGCCCGGTGCGCAGCACCGACCAGCCCGCCACGTCCTGGAAGTACAGCGTCACCCAGAACAGCGCGCCGCTCATGCCGCCGTAGCACAGCAGGTAGATCCCCGAGGCGCTCGCGAAGCTGCGCGCGCGCAGCAGGGCGGGCGGCATCATCGGGTACGGGGCACGGCGCTCCCAGCCGAAGAAGGCCAGCAGCAGGGCCACCCCCGCCATCAGCGGGAACGCCACCACGGCCGCGCCCCACGGGTGGTCGGCGGACTCGACGAAGCCGAGCGTGAGGCAGACCAGCCCGAGCGCGCTGAGCACGATCCCCGGCACGTCGAGCCGGCGGGCCTGCGGGTTGCGCGACTCCCGCACCGCCAGGAAGGTGCAGGCGATGCCCAGGGCGGCGAAGGGCAGGTTGATCCAGAAGACCGACTGCCAGCCGAAGAAGGTCAGCAGGATGCCCCCGCCGACCGGGCCGGCGCCGAAGCCGGTGCCGCCGATCGCCGCCCAGGCGCCGATCGCGGAGGCCCGCCGCTCCTTCGGGTAGGTCTCCGTGATGATGGACAGCCCCAGCGCGAGCATCGCGGCCCCGCCCACGCCCTGCACCGCCCGGAAGGCGATCAGCGAGAGCGCGTTCCAGGCCACGGCGCAGGCGACGACGCCGATCGAGAAGACGACCATCCCGGCCAGGAAGACCCGCTTGCGGCCGTACCGGTCGCCGAGCGCCCCGCCGGCCGGGATGACCGCGGCCAGGCTCAGCGAGTACGCGCTGATCACCCACTCCAACTCGGCGGCGCCCATGTGCAGTTCGCTCTGCATCGACGGGAGGGCCACGTTCACGATGGTCAGGTCGAGCGAGGTCATGAACGTGGCCATGCACATCGCGAACAGGGTCAGCCGCCGGCGTCGCGACTCCGTGAGGGAGAGGGTCATGGCCTCTCGCCCCTCCGGAGTCGTGTGATATGTGTGATACCCAGTGTGATCATCCCGCGCTCCAAGTAAGGTCCACGAACGACGGGGGCGGCTCACCGCCCCCGTAGTGATGACCCCTCCCGACCGAGGAATGTGACCGTGCCCGACCACGATCGGCTGGCAGAGCAGTTCGAGCGGCACCGGCCGCACATGCGGGCCGTGGCGTACCGCATGCTCGGCTCGCACGCGGAGTCCGAGGACGCCGTCCAGGAGACCTGGATCAGACTCAGCCGCAGCGACGCCGACGAGGTGGCGAACCTCGCCGGCTGGCTCACCACGGTGATCGGCCGGATCTGTCTGAACATCCTCCGCTCCCGCGCCGCCCGGCCCGAGGACCCGGTCGGGGTGCACCTGCCGGACGTCGTCGTCGGGCAGGAGCCGTCCAACGGCCCGGAGGACGAGGCGCTGCTGAGCGACTCGGTCAGCCTCGCCCTGCTGATCGTGCTGGACACCCTCGCCCCGGCCGAGCGGGTCTCCTTCGTCCTGCACGACATGTTCCACCTGCCCTTCGACGAGATCGCGGCCGTCGTCGGGAAGACCCCGGCGGCGGCCCGCAAGCTCGCCAGCCGGGGGCGCCGCCGGGTGCAGGAGGAGCGCGAGGCGGACTCCGGCGGCGACTTCGCGACCCGCCGCACGCTGGTGAACGCCTTCTTCGCGGCGGCCCGGGAC
>NZ_JBHVET010000130.1:0-14860 GCF_042802135.1 Kitasatospora sp. NPDC057512 | reverse complement strand
GCCGGTGGTCTGGCCGGCGGGCGCGGTCTCTGTCCTTCCTGTCCTTCACCTACGGGTGATCAGCCACCGCTGGTCAGCTGTGGCGGCCCCGACGGCGCCGGGCGACCACCGTGAACAGCACGCCGAGGCCCAGGGCGGTGGCACCGAGAGCGGCCGGCAGCAGACCGGTCCCACCGGTGTGCGGCAGCTCGCCGCCACCCCGGTCCGGGGACGGCCGCTGCGGATCCTGCGACGGCGCGCCGGGCTCACCCGTGCTCGGGGGCTCGCTCGACGACGGGCCGTTCGAGGGGCCGTCCGACGGCGAGGTCGAGTCCGTCGGTACCGGCGAACCGGTCGGTGAACCCGTGGGCGAACCGGTCGGCGTCGGCGAACCCGTGGGGGACGGCGAGTTCGTCGGAGTCGGCGACGAGGTCGGAGACGGGGAACCGGTCGGCGTCGGCGACGAGGTCGGAGTCGGCGAACCCGTCGGAGTCGACGTAGGCGTAGGCGTAGGCGTAGGCGTAGGCGTAGGCGTAGGCGTCGGCTCGTCCGCCACCACCAGCCCCAGGTCCAGCCCCAGGTCCCGGGCCCCGCCCGACAGCCGCACGGTCTGGGTGGTCCCGGTGGCCGGATCGGCGTCCGAGTCCCGCGCCGGGTCCTTCCCGGCGTGCCGCGTGGTGGCCCTGGTGCCCGCCGGAGCGGTCGTCAGGTCGAAGCGCACCGCGTACTCCCCGTCCGGCAGCTTGTCGAACAGGTAGTTCCCGTCCGCGTCCGTCACCGTGGTGACCGGCTTGCCCAGCTTGTCCCGGACCGGCTGTCCGGTCCCGTCCAGCAGCTCGACCCGGACGCCGGGGACCCCGTTCTCGCCGGGGTCCTGGAGGCCGTTGCCGTCGCGGTCGGCCCAGACGTGGTCGCCGAGCGCGTTGTCCGGCGGCGCGGGCGCCTGGACGCCGATGCCGACCTTGGCGGGCTCGGCCGGCAGCAGCGGGCTGCCGGTGGAGTCGGTGGCGGTGTAGGCGAAGCTGTTCCACGCGAAGTCGGCGTTGCCGGCGTCCACCGAGGCGACCATCGGCCAGGTCAGGGTGAACAGTCCGCCGGACGGCAGGGTGCCCGGCCGGCTGACCTTGAACCAGGTGGTGTTGCCCGGCCCGGGGAAGTCGGTGCTCCACTTGGCGTTCGCGTCGCACGGCCCGGGCACGGTGATCGGCCCGGTCGGGCAGGGGTTCGGCGAGGTGGTGTACTCGATCGCCACGGTCGGGTCGCTGGAGGTCAGCGGCCGGGTGAGCGAGGGCGTCCAGGCGGAGCCGCGCGGGACGTCCGGGCGCAGCAGGTAGGAGTCGCCGGGGGTGGGCAGCTTGTCGTACGCGACGAAGTCGGTGACCGGGTCCGGCGAGTCGTTGCGGACGGTCAGCCGGTAGGAGAGACCGCCGCCGGGCGTGGTGGTGCCGGTGGTGGCGTAGTCCTGGTCGAGGTCGCCCTTGACCTCCTTGAAGGAGCGCAGCACGGCCGGGACCTGCACCTCGACCCGGGAGGAGGCGTGGCACATCGTCTCGGTGGTGTTGCCGTCGCCGTCCAGGTCGTGGGTGTCCGGCACCCCGCTGTCGGTGCCGAAGTAGGAGCAGGTGACGGGTTCCCCGGCACCCTCGGTGGTGACGTACGCGTCGTTGGTGAGGGTCCCGGGCCGGGCGCTGCCGGCCACCTGGACGTCGATCAGGGTGCGGTAGGCCCGGTGGTCGTGGAGGTACGTCATGTCGGGCGCACCGGCGGGCCAGGTCAGCTTGAGCAGTTGGCGGCCGTCCGGCCCGGGCAGCACCTGGACGGAGCTCGGGGCGACGGACTCCGGGTAGGCGGGGTCGCGCCGGGCGCTGCCGTCCTGGTAGACGAGGCCGGGCGGCAGCAGGTCGTACATCACCAGCGGGGTGCCCAGGGTGCGGCCGGTGCGGTTGTACGGGGTGAGCTGGAAGGTCGCGATGCCGCCGGGGGCGAGGACCTCGCCGGAGACGGTGGTCTTGGCGGCGCCCAGGTTGGTGGCGGCGGAGACGGTGGTGTCGGCGCAGGCGTTCGCCGAGGCGGTGGCGCCGGTCGCGTCGGTGCCGGTCACGTCCACGCAGTTGTGCAGCGGGCCGGGCGCGGTGCGGCCGTCGTGGCCGGGGGTGACCACCTGGGCGAGCACCTGGACGGCGTTGCCGGGGCTCCAGCCGGTGGGGACGGGGCCGTTCCACTCGAAGCGCAGCCCGTCCAGCCGGCGGCCGGCCGGGATGCCGAGCACGTCGTTCGCCGGGTTCCCGGCGCCTTCGGCGAAGGTGATCCGGCGGCTGCCCGACCCGTCGAACGGCTTGCCGGGGGTGAAGGTCCGCCAGGTCGGGTCGCCGTCGAGCCGGTACTGGAGGGTGAGGCCGATGGTGGCGGGGTTCCAGGCCTCCAGCTGGATGGACTGGGGGATCAGCCAGTTGTAGAGGCCGGCGGTGGTGCCGCCGCCCGGGTCGGTCATCACCAGGCGGGTGACGGGGCCTGCGGTGTTGACGGCGTGGAGGCTGAAGGAGGCGATGTCGCCGGAGACGACCCGGTCCTGCCAGACCTTGGAGGCGGTGACCTGGATGCCGGTGGTCGGCGGCTTGAAGACCGGGGACACCGCGGTGGCGTCGGACAGGTCGCGCATGCCCTCGGGGCCGAGCGGGTCGCCCTGCAGGACCACCGAGTTGGTGGAGGTGGTGCCGCTGGGGAACGCCGGGTCGGGGTAGTTGACGACCAGGACGCCGGGGTTGCGGCAGCCGGCCTGGCCGTTGCCGGCCCGGAAGGCGCCGATGTCGAACACCCAGCGGTCGGGGTCGCCCGGGTCCTGGGTCCAGCCGGGCGAGCGGCCGGTGTCGACGACGGCGCCGGGCGGCAGGGTGTCGACCAGCCGGCTCGCGTCCAGGTCGACGTTGGGGACGCCGCTGGTGGAGCAGGCGCTGAACTGGTAGGTGACCGAGCGGCCGTCCTGGCTGCTGGTCTGGACGCCCTTGGTGACCTTGTAGTCGGGCTGGACGACGGCGCCGGTGGTGGCGGAGCCGGACTGCTCGGGCTCGCCGTCGGCGGTCAGGGTGGCCGAGTTGACGGCCTTGGTGCCGTTGGGGGTGGTGAAGTTGGGGAACCTGAGGACGACCTTGACGGTCGCGGTGGTCCCCGGGGTGAGGGTGAGGAGCCTGATGTCGAGGGTGCCGCCGACGGTGCCGGCCGCCGGGACGGTCGAGCCGGCGACGTCGACGGTGCTCGCGTCCGGGGTCCAGCCGACGAACTCCATCCCGGCCGGGAGGGTGTCGGTGATCCGGCCGTTGGCGCAGTCGGTGACGGAACAGGTGTAGCGCAGGGTGTAGGTGACGTTCTCGCCGGGCGCCGCCGTCGGCTTGTCCACCGTCTTGGTGAAGCCGACGGCCGCCTGGGCGGTCGGGACGGTGAGGGTGCCGGTGAGCAGCGTGCCCGCGAAGAGGCCCAGGGCGGTGGCCATCCGGCCCGCCTTGGACGAGGGTGAGGGTATTGATCGGAGCGTCCGCATCCTGGAATCTCACCCTCTGTTAATCCGAATGGAGGTACGGCGCGAGAGTAAATGAGGATTATTCACCCAATTGGAGCAATCCTGAACGTGCCCGAGGGCCATCTGTGAGCCACCTGAGGGCCATACGGGGGCAATCCGGACGGATCGGCGCCACTCGGCAGTGACGGACCGTGATCAGCGCGCCGAAGCCGTACCGGCCGGCGCCGTGGAGGCGCGCAGCACCAGCGAGGTGGCCAGCGGCGCGACCGGCGCCACCCGCTCCCCGCGCAGCAGGGCCGCCAGCGCGGCCGCGCCCGCCCGGCCCAGCTCCTCGCCGGGCAGGTCGACGGTGGTCAGCGGCGGGGCGAGCAGCGCGGCCACCGCGACGTTGTCCATGCCGACCACCGACAGGTCCTCCGGGACCCGCAACCCCAGTTCGGCGGCGGCCTGGTAGACCCCGGAGGCGACCACGTCGTCGTCGCAGAGCACCGCGCGCGGCCGGTCCGCCCGCTCCAGCAGCCGGCCCGCGACGGCCCGCGCGGCCCGATGGCCGTCGTTCAGGCTCACACCCAACTCCACCACGTCCAGGCCGAGTTCGCTGACGGCCTGCTCGAAGGCGGCCTGCCGGACCCGGAAGGTGTACGCGGAGTGGCTGGAGCGCAGCCGGCCGATCCTGCGGTGGCCGAGCGCGGCCAGGTGCTCGACCGCGGCGCGCATCCCGCCGGCCACGTCGAGTTCGACGGTCGGACGCGCCCGGTCGGTGCCGGGGTCGGCGTCCAGGAAGACGGCGGGGGTGTCGGCGGGCAGCTCGCCGAGTTGGCTGTCGTCCGGGGAGCAGATCAGCAGGCCGTCGAAGCGGCCCGCGGTGGCGGCCTCGGCGAGGGTGGCGCTGCCCCAGCCGGAGCTGACCACGACGGCCAGGCCGTTGCGGCCGGCCTCCTCGTGGACGCCTTCCAGCACCCGGCCGAAGAACGGGCCCTGGAGGTTCGGCACGGCCAGCAGGATCATCCCGCTGCGGCCGAGCCGCAGCTGGCGGCCGGCCGCCTGCGGGCGGTAGCCGAGGCTGCGGGCGGCCTCCCGGACCCGCTCCCGGGTCGCCTCGGAGACCCGTCGGCCGGCCTCGGCGCCGGAGAAGACCAGGGAGACGGTGGCCTGGGAGACCCCGGCGAGCCGGGCCACGTCCCGGCCGGTGGGCCGGCGGACGGGGGCCGGCCAGGTGCCGAGCGCCGCCTCGACGGGTGGCTGCTCGGCGGGCGACGGCTCGGCGGACAGCTGCTCGGCGGACGGCGGCTCAACGGGCGACGGCTCAACGGGCGACGGCTCGGACGGCACGGAGTCTCGGGTGGCGGGCACGACGGCTGCGCTCGCGGGCGGGGCCGGGGTCAGCTCTGGCCGGCGGTGGCCGCGCGGGCGGCGTCGTCGGCGGCGTCCTCCTCGGCGTTCTGCGCGGCGATCCGCTCGGCGGTACGGGTGCGCATCCCGGAGACCTTGCCGCTGATCTGCGCGGACATCTCGTCGCGCTGCCTGCCCAGCAGCGCGTAGCTGAGCGGCGCGGAGGCGACCGCGGCCAGCAGGAACAGGAAGATCATGCCGGCCTCACCGCTGACCGGGATGACCTGGAAGTGCCCGAGCAGCAGGGCCACCAGCAGGCAGCCGAGGAAGATGCTGACCCGCATGGAGGTGTAGCGGAGCGTGGCGTGCGACTTCTCCGGGCCGTTGCTGGTCACTCGACACATCCTTCGTGGTTGCGCTGGGGCAGGTCCTCCAGTCAAGCATGCCTGACAGCCGGAACGGGGCACGGGGCACCCGGTCCGGTCCGGACGGCCCGACCGGGGCGGGTGTCAGCGCAGGTCGAGCCACATGGTGATGTCGTCCCGGTCGTCCCCGGGGGCGACCCGGATCGCGGCCGGCACCCGGCCGACCTCCCGGTAGCCGCTGCGGGCGTAGAACCGTTCCAGCCCCTGGCCGCCGCGCGCGGTGAGCCGCAGCGACTCCAGGCCCCACTCCCGGGCCACCCGCTCGGCCTCGGCGAGCAGCCGGGCGCCGTGGCCGAGGCCCTGGAAGTCGGGGTGCACCATGACCCGCTTGAGCATCCGCCAGTGCTCCATGAGGTCGAAGCGCATCGACTCGAAGAACAGCACGCCGACCACCGGCCCGCGCCGTTCTCGTGGGCGACCAGCAGCCGGTCCGGGCCGTCCGGCGCGATCCCGGCGAACTGGTGGTCGGCGGTGTCCCAGACCTCCTCCTCGGTGACCGGCGCCACGAAGCCGACCGCCCCGCCGGCGTTGGTGACGTCGGCCCACAGCCGGACGATGTCCGTCCGCAGGTCGGGGTCGGGCTTCGGGTCCAGGGTGAAGGTCAGGGCGGCCATGGACCGGAGCCTAGACCTCCGGTACGACAACCCCACCGGGAGCACCAACCGTCACCGGAGCCCACGGGGCACCGGCCGTCACCGGAGCCCACCGGA
This sequence comes from Kitasatospora sp. NPDC057512, assembly GCF_042802135.1. Lineage (NCBI taxonomy): Bacteria > Bacillati > Actinomycetota > Actinomycetes > Kitasatosporales > Streptomycetaceae > Kitasatospora > Kitasatospora sp. NPDC057512. Next base: position 8,900 of record NZ_JBHVET010000130.1, on the reverse strand, counting down.
GCACCGGCCGTCACGGGAGCGCCGGCACCGCCCGGTCGGTCCGTCCGGTGCGCAGCGCCAGGCAGAGCCCGACCGCGACCGCGCACAGCCCGCCGGCGCCGTACCAGGTGAGGTCGTAGTCGCCGAGCGCGTCGCGGGCCAGGCCGGCCAGGCCGGCGACGACGGCCGCGCCGATCTGGTGGGCGGCGAGCACCCAGCCGAAGACGATCGGGGCGTCCTCGCCGAAGTGTCGGCGGCAGAGCGCGACGGTCGGCGGCACGGTGGCCACCCAGTCCAGCCCGTAGAAGATCACGAAGGCGAGGATCGGCGGCTGGAGCGTGCCGGCCATCAGTTGCGGCAGCAGGAGCAGGGACAGGCCGCGCAGCCCGTAGTAGACGATGAGCAGCAGCCGGGAGTCGACCCGGTCGGTGAACCAGCCGCTGGCCACGGTGCCGACCACGTCGAAGACGCCGATCAGGGCGAGCAGGCTCGCGGCGGTGGTGACCGGCATGCCGTGGTCGTGCGCGGCCGGGATGAAGTGGGTGCCGACCAGGCCGGCGGTGGTGGCGCCGCAGATCGCGAAGGAGCCGGCCAGCAGCCAGAACGCCCGGGTGCGGGCGGCGTCCCGGAGCACCTTCAGCGAGCGGGTCAGGGCGCGGCCCTCGGCCACCGGCGCGGGCGGGGCCTCGGTCGCGCCGTACGGGAGCAGGCCGACGTCGGCGGGCCGCTCGCGCATCAGCAGCAGGACCGGGACGGCGACGGCGCTGGCGGCGAGCGAGACCACGACGACGGCCGAGCGCCAGCCGTGCTGCTCGACCAGCCAGGCGCCGACCGGCAGGAAGACCAGGTTCCCGGCGGCTCCGGCGGCGGTCAGCACCCCGGTGACCAGGCCCTGGCCGGCCTGGAACCAGCGGCCGGTGATGGTGGTGGCGAAGGCGCCGGCCATCGAGCCGCTGCCGAGGCCGACCAGCACGCCCCAGCAGAGCACCAGTTGCCAGGGCTCGCGCATCAGCATGGTCAGCCCGGCGCCGACCGAGATGGTCAGCAGCGCGCAGACCACCACCAGGCGCACCCCGAAACGGTCCATCAGGGCGGCGGCGAACGGGGCGGTGAGGCCGTAGAGCGTCAGGTTGACGGAGGTGGCGCTGGAGATCGTCCCGAGCGACCAGCCGAACTCGTTGTGCAGGGCGTCCATCATCAGGCTCGGCGTGGAGCGGAAGCCGGCCGAGCCGAGCAGGACGAGCAGGGAGACGGCGGCCACCACCCAGGCGTAGTGCACCCGGGGGCGCTTGGCCGGGGCGGGCGGTCCGGAGCGGGAGGTGGGGGCGAGGACACGGCGTTCGGTCACGCGAACGAGTGTTCCGGGCCGCCCGGCGCCGGACGAGTGGCCTGAATGACAGCTTTCGCAAGAATCGGGCCAAGGTCCGCAGTAGGCTGGCCCGGACCCACCGACGCCCGAGGGGACGGCATGGCACACCTGGTCGCGGTACTCGCCCTGGAGGGCGTGATCGCCTTCGAACTCGGCATCCCCGCCCGCATCTTCGGCGGCGCCAAGGACCCGGCCGGGCGGCCGCTGTACGAGGTGGCCACCTGCACCCTGGACGGGCGGCCGGTCGGCACCAGCGCCGACTTCCGGATCGTGGTCGACCACGGGCCCGAACTGCTGGAGCGGGCCGACACGGTGGTGATCCCGGCCTCCGCCGACTCCAGTCCGGCCGTCGCCGACGCCTGCTTCACCCCGGCGCTGGCCGCCGCACTGGCCCGGATCCGGCCCGGCACCCGGCTGATGTCGATCTGCACCGGATCCTTCGTCCTCGCCGCCGCCGGACTGCTGGACGGCCGCCCGGCCACCACCCACTGGCGCTACACCGAGCGCTTCGCCCAGCTGTTCCCCCGGGTGCGGCTGGACCCCGACGTGCTCTACACCGACGACGGCGACATCCTCACCTCCGGCGGGGTGGCCGCCGGGGTGGACCTCTGCCTGCACGTGGTGCGCCGCGACCACGGCAGCGCGGTGGCCAACGCGGTGGCCCGCAGCTGCCTGGTGCCGCCGTGGCGGGAGGGCGGCCAGAAGCAGTACGTGGAGGCCCCGAGCCCGGTGGACGCCGGCGACAGCGGCACCGCCGCGGTACGCGCCTGGGCGCTGGAGCACCTGGACCGGCCGCTGGCGCTGCGGCAGCTCGCCGACCGGGCGGGGATGAGCGTACGGACCTTCACCCGGCGCTTCCGGGAGGAGACCGGGGCCAGCCCCGGCCAGTGGATCACCACCCAGCGCACCGAGCGGGCCCGCCAGTTGCTGGAGCGGACCGACCTGACGATCGACCAGGTCGCCCGGGAGTCCGGCTTCGGCACCGCCGCCTCCCTGCGGCTGCAGCTGCGCGGCCGGCTCGACGTCGCGCCGAGTGCCTACCGACGCACCTTCCGCGCCCTCCCCGAGAGCGACACCGACACGGGGAGCGCCGTCGTCCACGGGAGCCCCGCCGTCCACGGAAGCCCCGCCGTCCATGGGAGCACCGCCGTCCACGGGAGCACCGCCGTCCACGGAAGTCCTGTCCGGCGCGCTTCCTGAGCAACACCTGGGAACAGCCCGCCCGGTGGCCGGATCCCGTCGCACGAGGGCGACGCATTGGATGGCGGCAGGCCGCGCGCACTGCGAGCACGGCACGGCAGGCCGCCATCCAACCGCGGCGCGCGAGCCCTGAGTCCGCGCCACACCCTCCGCACTCGCCGAGGAGCGGCCCGTGGCCGACCGTCCGCGATCCCCCCTGCTGGCACGAATCCCCTGGACAGCAGCACCGCGACGGTGGACGAACGTCCCCTCGGCGTCCCCTCGCAACGGAGCGCCGCACCCAAGAGTGATCAGTCGGATACGTCACGTCAATGGGTAGTCCGAAATTCGGAATGGTTGCGTCACCTTTCGGCCGGTGATCAGCACCGGCGATCGGCACGCGCGGACGGCCGCCGCGAAAGCCGCTATTGCGCCAAAGCCGCCCAGTCCACGTCGGCCAGCGGCTCGGCCGGGCGGGCGTCGCTGCCGATCTCGCACCAGACCCGCTTGCCCGAACCCTCCGGGTACCAGCCCCAGCGCTCGCAGAGCAGCTCGACCAGCTCCAGGCCGCGCCCGTTGGTCGCGTCCTCGTCCGCGCCCGCGTGCCGCGGGGCCGGGGGGGCCTGGCTCGCGTCGGCGACCTCCACCCGCAGCGGGGCGGCCGGGCCGCCCGCCCGCGGACCGTCGGCCACCGGCAGACAGAGCCGCAGCACGGCCGGACAGCCGGTGTGCACCACGGCGTTGGTCACCAGCTCCGAGACCACCAGCACCACCGTCTCGGCCATCGGCGCGTCCGGGTCCACCCCGTGGTTCAGCAGCCGCGAGCGCACCCACCGGCGGGCCCGACCGACCTCGGCGGGGTCAGCCTGCACCGCCAGCTGTACCTGAAGAACCTGCACCGCTCCACCACCCGCACTCGCAGTTCGGCTGAGTCCCGGTCGGGCCGGACCGGCCGGCGGGCCCGAGCCCGTCGCCCGGTGCCACCCGAGCCGTGCCCGGGCGCCCGCGCGATCCGTTCGCCCGCGCCCGTTCGTCCGCGCCGTCTCGTCGGTCGGGCACCGGCCGCGACACGAATACGCCTCAGGATGGGCGGGGGGACGGAGCGCAGCAAGCGCTTCGGGCATATTCCGGCGATCGGGCGACAGGGCAGTGCATACTGTCCCGCTCACGCTCGCGAGCCTCGTACCGGTGATCGTCCGGCCCGGGCCGACCTGCCGGTCCCGCGGTCGGGAACCTACCGCCGCGCGCCCCGGGCGCCCCGCCCGCCACTCGCGAACCACCCGTGCGACCTGTGTCCGACGGTGCTCGTACGGCGGCGCCGACGGACGCTCCCACCGACCCTGCCGTCGCATCGACCGACCGTCCCACCGACCGACCGTCGCACCATCCGACGATCCGGCCCCGGGGGCCGGCGGGCCGGGCCGGGGAGCACGTCCAGGAGGACGGCGATCCGTGGGGAACGGTTCCGTTCTTGCCGGAATCGCCCCCGGCGCCGCCCGGCCGCGGGATACCGTTGGGTACGCCAGCGAACCCGTCAGGAGGGTGGTTCCCGATGGCCACCCCGGAGCGGACCCCGCGCTGGGACGAGCAGTTGCAGCGCCGCCTCGCCCGCGGCGAGGAGACGGCGCTCGGCGAACTCTACGACCAGCTCGCGCCGATGGTGCACGGCCTGGCCGGGCGGATACTGGCCGACCAGGCCGCCGCCACCCAGCTCACCCGGGAGGTCTTCGCCCACGTCTGGGAGCACCCCGAGGACTTCGACCCCGCCCGGGGCTCGCTGCGCTCCTGGCTCGGCGCGCTGACCCACCACCGCGCGGTCGAGCGGCTGCGGGCGCGGCGGTCCGCCGAACACGCACCGGGCGCGGAGGCCGAGATCCGCGCCGTGGCCACCGCCGCGCGGATGCAGTACGTGGTCGACTCCCTGCCCCAACCCCTGCGTGAGACCATCGCGGTGACCTACTACGACGGTCGCACCTACCACGAGACGGCCCGGCTGCTCGGCATCAGCGAACAGGCCGCCAAGCAGCGGATGCGGCTCGGTCTGGAGCTGCTGGCCACCGAACTGGCCGAGGAGCGCGCCCGCCAGGACGGAATCGGGGACGGGGACGGGGAGACGTGAGCAGCACTGAGGAGCGGCACGACGCCCTGCGCTCGCTGCTCGGCGCGTGGGCCCTCGGCGCCTGCCCGGCCCGCGAGGCGGCCGAGTTGGAGCAGCACCTGCGCGACTGCCGGGAGTGCGCCGAGGAGGCGGCCCGGCTGCGCGAGGCGGCCGGCTGGCTCTCCCTGGACGAGCCGCTGGACCAGCCGGGCTCGCTGCGCCAGCAGGTGCTCGACTGGTGCCTGGCCCGCCGGCCGGCCGAACTGCCCGTCCCCGCCTGGGGGATGCCGTACACGGCGGAGACCGCCAAGCTCGACGCGCTGCTGCGCGACCTCGGCCCGGAGGAGTGGCAGGAGGTGGCCGAACTGCCCTGGCACGGCGGCACCGAGTGGCTGCGCCCGGCCGAGGTGCTCGGCCATCTGACCGCGGTGGACGGCTTCCTGGCGCTGGCGCTCGGTCTCCCCGACCCGGTGCCGGCCGCCCCGGGCCTGCCCGCCACGTGGGCCGGGCGGCGGGTGCCCCCGCAGGAGCCGGCCGCCGGTCCGACGGTGCCTCGTGTCCCGCCGCAGGGCGGCCCGTACGCCGCGATCACCGCGCGCACCGCCCAGCTGGTCGCCGACCAGCGCGGCCTGGCGCCGCAGTCGGTGCGCTCGCGCTGGCGGCGGCAGGCCCACGACCTGGTGCGCGGGGCCGCGCTCCGGCCGCAGGGCAACACCCCGGTCGACTACGGCTTCGCGGTGCTGCCGCTGCGCGACGCCTTCGTGGACCGCGCCTTCGAGTGCTTCGTGCACGGCGAGGACGTGGCCCGGGCGGTCGCCTACCCGTACGATCCGCCGGCGCCGCAGCACCTGCGGCAGATGGTGGAGCTGGTGGTCCGGCTGCTCCCCCGGGCGCTGGCCGGGCTGCGCGCGGCCCGCCCCGAGTTCGCCGGGGTGCCGGCCGCGCCGGCGGGCGGGGTCGGGTCGGCCCGGCGGGTGCGGCTGATGGTCGACGGCCCGGCGGGCGGCGAGTGGCTCGTCCCCCTCGACGGCGACGGCCTCCGCACCGACGGCACCGACGGCACCAAGAGCACCGACGGCAGCCACGGCACCGACCGCGGCGACCGCACCGAGCCGGTGGCCTCGATGGTGCTGGACGGCCTGGAGCTGTGCCAGCTGGCCGCGGCGCACCGCGACCCGGACCGGCTGCCGGTCGGCACCCACGGCGACCGGGCCGCCGTCCGCGAGGTGCTGCACGCGCTCCCGCTGCTCTCCAGGCCGTAGCGCCCGCCGTAAGCCCCGGACACGCCTCAGGCGAAGACGACCGTACGGGTCCCGTCCAGCAGCACCCGGTGCTCGCTGTGCCACTTCACCGCGCGGGCCAGCGCCTGGCACTCGACGTCCCGGCCGAGCGCGACCAGCTGGTCGGGGCTGACGTCGTGGGTGACCCGGGCGACCTCCTGCTCGATGATCGGGCCCTCGTCCAGGTCGGCGGTGACGTAGTGCGCGGTGGCGCCGATCAGCTTCACGCCGCGCGCGTGCGCCTGGTGGTACGGCTTGGCGCCCTTGAAGCTCGGCAGGAAGGAGTGGTGGATGTTGATCACCCGGCCGGAGAGCTCGGTGCACAGCTGGTCGGAGAGCACCTGCATGTAGCGGGCCAGCACGACCAGTTCGACGTTCTCCTCGGCGACCAGGTCGAGCAGCCGCTGCTCGGCCTCGGCCTTGGTGTCCCTGGTGACCGGGATGTGGTGGAAGGGGACGCCGTAGCTCTCGGTCAGGTCCTTCAGGTCGGTGTGGTTGGAGACCACCGCGGCGATCTCCACCGGCAGGGCGCCGATCCGGGTGCGGTAGAGCAGGTCGTTCAGGCAGTGCCCGAACTTGCTGACCATGAGCACGATCCGCATCCGCTGCTCGGTCGGGTGGATCTGCCAGTCCATGCCGAAGGAGGCGCCGATCGCGGCGAAGCTGGCCCGCAGCTTGTCGGCGGTGACCGGCTCGGGGGCGGAGAAGTGCACCCGCATGAAGAAGAGCCCGCTGTCGCCGTCCCCGAACTGCTGGCTGTCGATGATGTTGCAGCCGGTCATGAAGAGGTAGCTGGAGACAGCGTGGACGATGCCCTGCTTGTCGGGGCAGGACAGCGTGAGGACGTACTGGGCGCCGGCCGGCTGCTGCACTGGGAGTATCCCGTTCTAGGTCGTGACGTGCGTGGACGGTCCAGCGTGTCACATCCCGGACATTCGCCGTCCCGCTGCCCGTACTGCGGGACGGCGGCCGCTGCGGGACGGCGGCGCCCGGCGGTCAGACCTGGGTGAGGATGCGCAGCACGTCGAGCGACTTCGGCGGCGCGTCCGGGTCGTCCCCGTCGCCCACGGCCAGCGCGACGTGCGCCTCGCGGGCGGCCCGGACGGTCTCCGGCCAGCCGGGGTGGCCGAGGTAGGCCGAGGCGGGCGCGTCCGCACCGACCTCGTGCAGCATCTGCACGGCCCGCAGCACCGCGACGTCCACCAGCGCGGCCTCGGCGGCGTCGCGGAAGATCGTCCCGACGTACTTCTCGGCCGACCAGTGGTCCAGCCAGGTGTCCTCGACCAGCCGGTAGACGGCGTCGGTCACGTCGCCGTACCCCTCCCGGCCGGTCAGCCAGGCCTCCTGCTGGAAACCGGGGTCGGACAGCATGTGCAGCGCCGAGCGCATTCGGGCTCGCCAGCGCCACCAGGGCAGGTCGTTGAGCGGCATGCCGCCCATCGTGCTGGAGCGGTGGCCCGGACGAGAAGGGTTTCGGGTGGACCGATACGAAGAATCTGTGCTGGCGGACATGGTGAACGATCGTACGTTCCCCGTCTGTTCGTGCTCCACTCGCGATCTACACGCGTACCGCCCCGGATTTCGGCGGCCGTTTGCCGTCCGTTCGCACTTCGGCCCTCTCGGCTTGCGGCGCCGGGGCTTGGCTTGCTCCGGTGCGCCGGAGGGCGCCCCAGAGAGGGAAAACCGATGACCAGCCGAAGGGACTCCTTCCAGGCCCGTCCCCCGATCGTGCGACGCCGCCGCCGACGCCCGATCGCAGCCGCCGCCACCGCCGCGGTCCTGCTCCCCACCCTCTTCTCGGCCTCCGCGTGCGGCGGCTCGGCCGATGCTTCCACCAGCGGCAACGACCTGACCGTGATGACCTGGGCCCCGGCGGGCACCGGCTCCGCCGACCGCCCGGGGATGACGGCGCTCGCCTCCGCCATCGGCCAGGACGTCAACACCAAGGGCGGACTGAACGGCCACCGGCTGCGCGTGGTCACCTGCAACGAGCACAACACCGTGGACGGTGCCCGCGCCTGTGCCCAGCAGGCGGTGGACGCCAAGGTGGTCGCCGTGATCGGCTCGTACAGCCAGTGGGGCGAGGCGTTCATGCCGGTGCTGGAGCGCGCCGGCATCCCGCTGATCGGCGGCTACGGGCTCTCCCAGCCGGAGTTCTCCAGCCCGCTGTCGTACCCGGTGGACGGCGGCATGCCGGCGCTGATCGCGGGCAACGGCCGCCAGCTGGTGGACGCCGGCTGCAAGTCCGTCGCCCTGGTCCGCCCGGACACCCCGGCCGGCGACAACCTGCTCGGCTACCTGGGCACCGCGCTGCGGCCGGCCGGGATCAGGCTGACGGACGTCAAGGCGCCCGAGCAGTCCTCCGACTACACCCCGGTGGTCCGCAAGGCGATCGGCAAGGACGAGCCGGGCACCTGCGTCACCAGCGCCCTGGCCGCCGAGCCGACCGGCAACCTGCTGGACTCCTACCGGCGGCTGAACCCGAAGAACACCCGGATCGCCTCGGTGATCGGCAGCGTCCAGCAGTCGGTGGTGGACTCCACCGGCGGCGACTCCGGCCCGCTCGGCGGCGCCTACGTCACCAGCTGGTACCCGCCGGAGTCGGCCAAGATCTGGGACGGGCTGCGCGCCGTGGTGCGCACCGACACCACCAACGGGCACCCGATCGACGTCTCCGACCCGGGCGTGCAGACCACCTGGGTCGCGTACGAGGTGTTCCGGACGGCGGTGCAGAAGCTCGCGGAGGCCGGCAAGCCGGTCTCCGCGAAGGCCGTCTCCTCGCTGCTGGACGGCGGCGAGGTCATCGACGTCGGGATCACCCCGCCGCTGAACTGGGGCACCACCAACATGCTGCCCAGCAGCGGGTCGCCGCGGCTGGTGAACACCTGGGTCACCTACCAGGCGGTCAGGAACGGCCGGATGACCCTGCAGCAGCCGGGCTTCGTGGACATCCGCTGGACGCTCACCGGAGGCCGTCCGCCGGCCTGACGCGCGC
>NZ_JBHVET010000129.1:0-14864 GCF_042802135.1 Kitasatospora sp. NPDC057512 | reverse complement strand
AGTCCCCCTGTACCTAACCGCCCGCCCACCAAAGACGCTGGGCGGGGATACCCCAGCCGAGCGTCTACGTGATCTATTCACCGTCTGAAACCAAGCGGTGTTGCGACGCCCCCTTAAACCCAAGTACGGGAGTGGGCCTTCGTCGTCTACTGGGGTGGCAGATGCTTTTTCCAGTGCTCTTTGAGCCTGGTCGCTTCGGCCAGGGCATCCTGATGCTCGTCCAGTTTTTCTCGGCTTGTGAGGCGGGAGCGGAGATCGTTTCCGAGTAGGTACGCCAATTTTTCCAGGGCAGAACGGGGCCCGGTCATCTCCAGGAGTTCGTGGATACGCCGAATGGCTTCCAGTTCAGAGGCGTGCAGCGGGACGTCCACCCACTTCTCGCCGGGTGTTTCCGTCATCGCTGCCACCACCTGGCGGCTGACGATCAGGCAGCGGCCGGAGTCGTGCCGGTCCCGCCAAGAGCGTTCACCACGCGGCGCCCAGAGTACCGACACGGGGGCGTAGGGCTTCAAACGCTCCATCACGTCGTGCGGATTCTGGCCTGTGGTTCGGTAGTACGGGCGTTCTGTGCTTCCAGCGGAGGTGTCGCCGGTGCCCTGACCCGATCGGCCCCGCCTACGCGGGGGTGGTCGGGTAGACCCTGGGCACGCTCATGCTCCACCGACGTCTGGTCCGCGTCTTCGAGGCGAAGCCAGCCAGCTCGCTTGCGGTGATCCACTGGTCCATGACCGACGTCATGCTTCGCCGTCTCCGTCGCACCACAACCCCGACCTGGCGCGACCCGCCGACCTGACACACGGGACCCCAGAGCCGCAGGAGCATTGATGAAGGAACTCCTGGACAAGATCGAGGCCCGGTGGCAACTCGTCCGCGAGACGGCCGAACAGATGCGTGACCAGATCGCCCGGCTCACCGAACAACTCACCGCTGCCGAAGACGACATATCGAAGGCATCCTCGCGAAGCTGAAGCGCCTGCGGTGTTGGAGTCGCCTGTGAGCCAGGTGAAGCCCCCGGCCATCTCGTTGTAGGTCTTGACCGTCTCGGGGTGTCGATGTCGATCACGGTTGCGGCTCGCCAGCGGTGGCGCCTGTGTCGTAGTGGCGGCCCCTGCGAGTGGCAGTTCTCCGATGCCGCGACGCCGGAGGTGCGGACACTCAACAGTCAGGCACGCCCCCTGCCGTGATCAGCGGCCAGCCGGGAATACCCTCACTGACGCAATACGCCCGGATCCGTCAAAACCAACGTCCACGGTGCCGCCGTCGGGAAGGTCGGCACTGATGCCCGTCTCCTTCTGCCGCTGGACCAGCCGGAAGTGATCGAGGTACCCGCTCACCGCCAGTCGCGGTGAGCGCCCGATCAGAGTCGCTCCGGTGGTCAGGATCCTCGGCAGGGTGAGGGGATCGACCCCTGCGAGCGGAACCCGGGGATCGTTTAGGAGCAGATATAGCCGAGTGCTGGGCCCCGCTTCCACGCCAAGATAGCCGGCCGCACCGGTCACGCCCATGGCGGCGAAGGCGAGCGTCTCCGCAGCACGGCGCGGATCCGCGAAACCGGACAGATCGAGAACCTCTTCGGTGAACTCCGGAAGGCCATGAGCCTGTCCGAAGTCCCTCACACGCTCAGTGGCGTCCACCACCGGCGCACCACGCAGTCCCGGATTCGCCCAACCCCACATCCATGTCCGTTCGAACAGATCGTAAGTGGCCAGGACCGCCACGCGGACCTCCCGGCCGCCCTGCCGGTAGACGCCCGTGTCTAGGTCGACGTCCCAGGGACCGTCGGGGAGAACGGCGTCCAGGGCCTCAAGCTGGGCAGTGCCCCAGGCCGCGTGCCGCTCCGCCTCCTGGAGAAACGCATCACAGAAGTTGCTCATCACGAAGTGAGACCCTAAACGATCGCCGGGGATGATTCTGTCAGGGTATGGGGGACGGTTCCCATCGGTGGGTGCGGCACCTGGGTAGGAAGTTCGCCCAGATACCAAAGTGTGCGGGGCTGGCCTCCGGTGGCAGTTACTGCCAGTGATGGCTGATTAGACTCGACGCCGATGACCAGGTGGGCTGCCATGTTGACGACGTGCCCGCCGTCGCGAACCCTGATCCGAATCGCGTCCACGTACAAGATCGGGTAGCACCTGTAGCAATGCGGCGCACGTGCAATCCGCCGACTCATCGCGCCCATCAGTACAGCCATATACCACGTCGATCCCGACGGATCCGCGAGCTGACAATCCACAGGGACGGCGACAGCCGCTGAGCTGTGAGAACGATGCCGGGACAGACTCATTAGGGTTGCGGAAGCACGATGAGAGGATAGGCATGACCCGTACGACACCTGAACGGCCACTCGACCCGGAGAGTCTCTTCCCGGAGCTGGCCCAGTACCGGCGAACCGCCACTCGCCTGCACCCGAGGCCCGGGGTCCCTGGTGCACGGGACAGCTCCGTGGGCGGGCCGATGCTCTGGCCGGCCGACGAGCCGTGGCCGGTGTGCACGCACCCACACAAGCGAAGCTCAGGTGAGCGGGTGGAGAACGTCCGGCTCCGACGTCGGATCCTGGACGAGGCCTGGGGGCGCGCCCCGGAGTCGGGTGTCAGGCCCGGGCCGACGAACGCCGAACGGGAGGTCCTGGCTTCGCTGAAGCGCGGACGGCACGCCCCGTGGCTGGCGAACACCGACCCGATTCCCCTGATGGCCGTCGCACAGCTGTACCGGCAGGACGTGCCCAACCTAATTGGCGGGCCCGGCGACTGCGACGTGCTCCAGGTGTTCTGGTGCCCGTTCGATGCCCACGGCGCCGGCTACGAGTTGTCGCTGCACCTTCGCTGGCGTCGTTCCACCGATGTCCGTGACGTGCTGGCCGACCAGCCTGAGCCGGTGGTGGTCGGTTCCGCGGGGTACGTGCCCGACCCCTGTGTCCTGCACCCGGAGCAGGTACTGGAGCACCAGTACATTGGCCTGCTTCCCGAGTACCTGCGCAGGCGCATAGAGAAGTGGGAGGGGCCCGAGGACGAGCGCGAGACGGACGAGCCTGACTACCAGAGCGATCTGTCCATCGCCCCGGGTTGGAAGGTCGGGGGGTTCGCTTCCTGGCACGTGACGGATCCGGCGCCGATGGACTGCACGTGCGGACAGCCCATGGAACTGCTGATCGCCATCGCCAGCTCCGAGTGCGACAGCTTGAGCCGAAGCTGGATCCCGGTGGAGGACCGGGCCACGTTGGAGGGAGCGATCGAGCCGACGTCAGTCGCGGTGGGCCGTGACGGGACGCTGTACGTCTTCGTGTGTCCGAAGGATCCCGGTCACCCTCACCGGCTCAGCGTTCAGTGACGCCCCGGAACCGGTGACGGGGGCCGCGGGGCTGGGACCAGTGCTGTGGGACAAACGCGTGAGGGCGGGATCGTGGATCCCGCCCTCACTGTCCCTCACTGTTGACTACCCGCCTACGGCACCGCGGTGAGTCCGGCGGCGGCCGGGTTCGACAGCCATGCGCTCATCGAGAAGCCCTGGTTGCCGACAGCTTCCATCCTCAACTCGTACGGGACCAGGCTGTCTCCGTCGTAGTGCGCGGTGACGGAGTACTGGACCACTTCCCCGTCCTTGACGGCGTCGAAGACCGGTTGCTCGATGTAGTCCCGCATCCACGGGCTGTTGACGGGGTCCTGGGTCAGGGTCACCAGGTTCTCCCTCGCACCGTTGCGCTTGCCGGCGCCGCCGAGGCGGCCAGCGATGAGGTGGCCCCGGGCCTCGTTGTACGTGTTGCCGTTCCCTCGCCAACCGGACGGCCGGAGCGAGCCGGCCTCGGTACCGGTTCCGTTCTGGGTCTTCGTCCGGAGCATCCAGCCCTGGATCGAGCCGTGGGCGCCACGGGCCCGTCCCAGCTCGTCCGTGCCCATGTACCGGATGCTGCCGTTGGCCCCGTACTTGTCGGGCTTGGGACAGGCGTTGTGCACCAGGAGAGCGGTACCGCCAGCGCCGACGAAGTACGTGTGGAGGCCCTCAACGGTGAGGTTGTACATGGCCTGCCGGCCACTCACCTGGTGGACCGCCACGACCGTGGTGTCCTGCCCGGTCTCTGTCCTGAGGGTGTGCCCCGTCGGGAGGTCGGCTGCGGGGGTCCACCTCTCGGCGGTGGCGTCCCAGAAAGGGTGCTCCGTGGTGGTGTGGACGACCTCCTCGCCGTCGCCGGAGCGGACGGTGACGTCGACGAGGTCGGCATCGTCGTGGCTCCAGGTGGCGGTGATGGTGCGGCCGTCGGTCTCCCCGGTCTGCGGGTCGGCCGCCTGGACCTCGTCGCCCGGTTTGACCTCGCTGATGTCCCGGGTGCTTCCGTCCGCCATGAGGACCGGTGTGGATGCGGCAAAGCTGCACGGGCCGGCCTTCGGCCGGACCTTCGACACCACCTTGCTGACGAGCTTCCGCACCACGCCGGGGTGCTTCGCGACGTACTCCACGCCGTGGGCGGCGGCAGCGGCCCCGCCCCCTGGCGTCACGACGGGCAGCGGCGGTCCGAAGACGTCGACGAGCTTGCGGCCCAACGAGTACCACTTGCTCTTGGTCTGAGGCCCGTTCAACGGGCCTCCGATCTCGGAGAAGATCGTGGTGAGGTTCCCTGCGGACTCCGGGTGTTCCCGCTCGTACTTGAGGTGATCCGCGGTGTTGGAGTCGCCTGTGAGCCGGGCGAAGCCCTCAGCCATCTCGTTGTAGGTCTTGACCGTCTCGTGCCAGGCGCCGCTCGCGGCCTCCTTGGCCTTCTTGACAGCGTTGTCGCAGCTCTTGCAGTCGAAGCCCAGAAACAGTCCGCTCGGGTCGCTGGAGTTGATCGGGTCGTTGTTGCTGTACGCGTAGCTGTTCCACTGCTGCGGATCAGCCGGATCGAGGATTGGGTCGGGGTTGATGAACCGTCCACGGAGCGGGTCGTACTGACGTGCTCCGAGGTTGGTGAGCCCGGTGGTGTCGTCTTTGCTACCGCCGACGAAGCCCTTGGTGCCGGCCCATTGGCCGGCTACGGGCTGGGTGCCCCGGGAGTCGCCGAAGGGATCGGTCGGACGGCGGGTGACGGTCATGGCCGCGTCCGTGCCGATCTGGACGCCGTTGGTGCCGTGCGGGTCGGCCGCCTGGATGACGACGGTGCCGCCGCCCACGGCCGAGGTGGTCCGGGTGTAGGTGAGTCCGCCTCCCGCGGCAATGGACCGGACGTTGCTCAGGGTTCCGGTGGCGGTGTCGAGGGTGAGCTCGTCGGTGGGCAGGTTGAGGGTGGTCTTGCCGGGGTTGCGGCGGATGAGCTGGTTGCCGTCCGCGTCGTACAGGTAGCTGGTGGTGCCCGCCGCTCCTGTCGAGCTGAGCGAATCGAGCTTGCCCTCACCGTTCCAGGCCAGCGTCGTGGTCCCGCTGGTGTCGGTGATGGCGGTCGTACGGCCGCCGACGTCGTACTGGTAGCTGGTGGCCTTGGTGCCCGCGGGCCCGGTGGTGGTGGAGGTGAACAGGGCGTGGGGCCCGCCGGTTCCGCCGCCTGTGTCGGGGGCGCTGGTCGGGGCGTTGGTGCTCTTGGCGGCGCCGAAGGTCTGGGTGGTGGTGGTGTCCTTGAGGCTGTTCCCGGTGATGTCGTGCTGGACGTATCCGGTGCGGTTGCCGGTCGCGTCGTAGCTGTAGGTGTTCCAGTAGGGCGCTGGGCCGCCGACCGTACGGCCGCCGGGGCTGACGGGCGCCGGGCCGTTCACGTTCTTACAGGCGCCGATGCCGGGGACGGTGGTGGAGCCTCCGGTGCCGTGGACAGTGCCGGAGGAGTCGGTCCAGTCCGCGGTGGTGGAGGTGCCGCCGGTGTCGGTCCAGGCTCCGGTCAACCGGCCGAGGTGGTCGTAGACGAAGCACTGCGAGTCGGTGGCCTCCGCGTCCTGGACGTCGGTGACGGAGGTGATCCGGCCGGACGGCGTGTAGGTGTAGCTGGTCTGGTCGACCGGGGCCGTGCCGACCTGGCGGTCGACGATGGAGTTGATGACCCGTCCTGTGGCCCAGTCGTACTGCCGGGTGGAGACGACCTGTGTGCCGTAGTCACCGACGGTCGTGCGCACCGGACGCGCGAGCGCGTCGTAGTCGATCTGCTGGACGATGGTCTGGTCGACGCCCGCCGCCGAGAACGGCAAGCCGGTGATGGTGTTTGCGTAGGTGATCGAATCGGCCGGGAGCCCGCCGGCCGCGGGGATGGTGCTCTTGGTCAGGGCGCCGAGCACCCGGCTGTAGGTGTTGGCGGTGGTGTAGGTGCCGGCCAGCTCCTTCTCCACCGACGGGATGGTGATGGAGCCGCCGAGCGGACGGTAGGCGGTGTCGTAGCCGGTCACGGCCGTGGTGTAGGCCACGGGGCCCTTGCCGCCGACGTACCGGGTGGAGGAGGTGGGCTGGCCCTTGACGAGGGTGTCGTACGTCCACTCCGCCAGCTGGTTGGCCGGGGCCACGCTGCCGTTGAAGGCGCCGGTCTTTCGGCCGATCAGGTCGTAGGAGTAGGCGAGGGTGTTGCCCTTGGGGTCGACGGTGTGGTCGATACGCGAGTTGACGTCGTAGGACGTCTGCAGGGTGCCGGCGTCCGGGTCGGACACGGAGACCTGTCGCCCGCGAAGGTCGTAGGCGTAGTTCCAGGTATTGCCGCTGCCATCCGTGTGGGAGGCCAGCTGACCAGCCGGCGTGTAGGCGTACGTCGTGACGTCCGCGTCGGCGCTGCTGCCCGTCGGGGTCGGCGTGCGGTAATGCCACTGCGCCGTGGTGCGTCCCCTGGCGTCGGTGACGATCGAGTTCGGCATCGCACCGCTCGGCGGAGTGGTATCGGTCCGGTCCGCGCCCGGGTATGCGGTGGTGGTGGCCCACTGGAGGTTGCCGTTGGAGCGGAACTCCGAGCGCACCACGCGCCCGCTGCCGTCGTAGGTGTTCCAGGTCTGGCCCGGCACCTGGCCGTCGGCTGCGGGGACGAAGACCGACTCCGTGGGGAAGGAGCTCTTCTCGTAGTACGAGGAGGAGGTCTTGGCCACCCAGCCGTGCGTGTCGTAGAGCGTGTCCGTGATCAGGCGACCGTTCGGACGTGCGTCGCTGGTGCTCTGGCTCTGACGGGGGCGGCCGAGGCCGTCGTAGATGTCGATGACCGCCGAGTACGTGCTCGCGTCGTCGTTGAGCGACTCGGTCTTGACGGTGGACGGCCCCGCGGTGCCCTTGAGCGCGTACGAGAACTTGCGGTTCGGCAGCTGGGAGGTCGGACGGTCGGGCGCCCAGAGGGCCGTGAGGCGGCCGAGCGCGTCGTACTGCGCCGTGATGACACGGCCGTTGAGGTCGGAACTGACCAGGGGGGAACCGCGGGCCGGGTCCAGGGTGCTCGTAGTGGTCCAATCGGCTCCCATCGGCCCCGTGGTCTGCATCCGGGTCGGGAGGGATCCGGCGGCCGGCGTGAGCGCGGTGCTGGTCACCGCGGGAGTGGTCGACGGCCCGCTCAGCTGCGTGCCCGCGGCGTCGTAGGTGGAGCCGTCGGTGGTCGCCGTGGTCAGGCTCCGGCCGTAGACATCGAAGGTCGCGCTGCCGGCGTGGGCGTAGACGGCGCCGCCCGCCTGGTCGAAGCGGTCGAGCACGTGGTTGCCGGTCGGGTCGCCCGTCACGCCAGCATGTCCGAAGGCCTTGCCGTCGTAGAGGGTGCGGCCGCCGGACAAGGTGTTGGCCGAGGTCGCCGTGCCCGTGCAGGGTCCCTGGAAGACGGTCTTCTCCGAGACGAGCGTAAGCAGTTGCGGGTTGTCGCTGGCCGCGTAGCCGGTGACGGTGCAGGTCTCCGGGGTGGCGGCGGTGCCGTCGCCCTTGTCTGCGGCCCTGACGACGCGGTTGCCGTTGGCCGGCTCCGTGGTCGTGACCGAGGTGGTCGTCCGCCACGAGCCGTCGGCGAGCCTGGACCTGGTGATCGCAGTAGCCTCGGAGTCCGGACGCCAGGCGAAAACCTGCGGCGCGCCCGCGCTCTGGGCCTGGGTGGCCGACTTCTGCTGGCCGTTGTAGGTGGTGCCGGACACCGCGGTGACCGTGCCGCCAGCCTGGTCGTAGGCCTCGGCCGCGACGACGCGGCCGGACAGCTGGGCACTGTCGGTGACGGTTCCACCGAACGGGCTGGGGACCTGGACGCTGCGCCTGGTCTTGCCGTCGGCGAGGAAGTCGCCGTCCATGCCCCGCAGGTAGGTGGTCTTCTGCTGGCTCTTCGGGGCCTCACCGGGGTTGGCGTTCCCGGTGGTGGTCGTCACCGACTGGTAGCCGCGGAAGCCGTCCCACGTACGGGTCTTGGGGTCGATGAACTCGAAGTCGTTGCGGTGCCAGGCCGCGCCGCCGTTGTAGGTGTACTCGGTGGTCCTGGCGACGGCGGGGGTGCTGACGAGGTCCTGCTCGACGACAGTCCTGACGAGTGGCTTGTCGAACCAGTCGCTGACCGGGTCCTTGGAGGACTGGCCTGGCAGGTACCACTTGACGGGTATGCAGGCCATCGTGTTGCCGTCCTCGGAGGACGGCATGCGGTTGTTGACTCGGGAGCACTCCGGGTCGGTGTAGACAACGTCGATGCGGCCGCCCATCTCGGTCGTGATGCCCTGGATGCGCGGACGCATGAACATCGGCGAGGCCGGGACGAGACCGTCGACGCGGTTGGCCCGCATCTTGTACTGGAAGCTCACCGGCGGCAGGTTCTTGACCTCCGCCTGGCCGTTGCTCGGCACGCGCTGCACGGAGTCGAGCTGCAGGAGCCGCTTGGTGCCGTCGCCGGGGTCGGCGAGCTGCTGGTTGAGGTTCCAGGTGTCGACGGTGCGGTACGCGTTGTCGACCAGGACCTGGGTGGTGATGGCGGTCAGGCGCTTGGTGGTGAAGAACGTCGGCGCGGTGGTGACGCAGGAACCGTCGGTGCAGATCTGGTCGACGGGTGTGTCCGGCCACGCGTTGGGGTTCCCGGCGCGCTTGCCCTCAGAGCAGTCGTTCGAGGCGTCGGGCATGCAGCGTTCGGCGGTGGTGAAGAGCACCTTGGCCGCCGGCTTGGCGCCGCCCTTGGCCGCCTTCTGCTCGTCCAGCCGCTGACCGTAGGCGATCTCCTTGAGGTGGCCCGAGCGCTGGTAGTCGGCCAGGGTGCCGGTGCCGCCGCCCTGGACGGTGCCGCGCTTGTACTTGTTGCCCTCCGCCGCGTACTTGTAGGTGACGAGGTTGCCGTGAGGGTCGACCACGTGGTCGAGCTGCCAGCGCCAGGCCATCTGGCACAACGAGTTGTTGCCGGCGGCCGCGGTGTAGCAGGGGTCACCGCTCTTGGGCGAGTACACCGGCAGGGTCAGGACGGAGTTCGCAGCCGAATCGCTGCCGTCCCCGCCGGGCAGGTGGTTGAGGCCGAAGTAGTACTGGACGCCGTCGGGCGTGGAGATCCGCCAGTACTCCATACCCTGGTAGTCGATGTCGCCCGCGGCCTTCGGCGCCCCGGTGAGCTGCTCGACCTTCGTGCCGTCGTCGCTCTCCAGGTGCCAGGTACCGGTGGCGTCGTCGCGCACGATGGCACCCGAGTGCCCGGCCAGGGAGAGGACCGCGTTCTGTCCGCCCCAGCACTGGTCGGCCGAGCCGGTGATGCCGGCCTTGTCGCAGGGCTTGTAGGAACGTTCGATGAAACCGGGTTCATAGCCCCAGCCGTCGCCGATCCACGAGGGCTGGGCGTTCGTCGCGGAGGTCTTCCCGTCCACGTCCGCGGAGTTGTAACCCAGGGCCACGGCCGGAGTCGAACCGCCGAGCGCGGGCGGGACCTGGATCGGGTAGCTGTAGGTGAAGCTGCCCGTGCCGGACCCGGCGGCCCAGGACGACGACGGGGAGAGCGACGTCGCGGTGTAGTTGCCCATGGCACCGGACGGCGAGGGCGCCGCGGCGAGGACCACCGAGCCGCCGTTGCCACCCGAACCCGCCGCCGCCATCCGCACGGGCGCTTCCGTCGTACTGAACGACGCCTTCACGGCACCGTCGTGTGCGGGCCGGCCGGTTACTGGGGGCAGAGTGACATCGGCGGTGATCCCGCCGTGCCCGTCGACCTTCGCCTCGACCGGCGTCTGGGTGCGGCACTCGGGCCGGTCCGGCATAGTCAGCGCACAGGACGGCAGGGCCACGAGCGAGGCCCTATCAGACCAGCCGGACGCCTGCAGCGCCTTCAGGTCCAACGTGACGCTCGCCGCACGCCCTTCGCCCCCGGCGGGATCCCCGGCGTCGGCCAGGGCGACGAGCGGGCCGGTGACACCGGCGGCCTGACCCTTGTCCTGCCCGGTCACCTCCACCGTGACTGTCCGCGCGCTCTCGCCCTTACCGGTACCGGGAGCGACCCGGACGGCGAGGTCTCCGGCCTTCGAGCCGGTCATGCCTCCGGAGGCGGGCGAGCCGCCGCCGGTCGCCCGGCGGGCGGCCTCGGCCTCAGCGCTGTCGGCCCCCACCTCGACCGTCGCCGTACCGGTCACCAGCGGAGCCGCGGGCTCGGGCTTCCAGGCCGGTGCGTTCGCCGCGGGGGCGGGTGCGGAGGGCCTGGCATCCCGGCCCTCGACCGAGACAGTGCCGTCGCCGAGCGGCGTGTTCGGGGGTGTCCAGACCTTCCCCTTCGGCGTGGGGTACGTCCACGCCACCGCCGGCGGTACTGACACCCCGGTCATGGTCAGGGCGACCATCGCCGCTATCGCAGGAGGCCACCATCGACCCCCTGCTGCTCTTTCAGCCCGTTTGCGGGCAGGACGAATCATCGTCACATCTCCTCGTGGATTATCGACACAGCGTCAAATAGGCATGACTACGCCATGATCAACGTGACGATAGGTGAAGGTGCGAACACGTCACCACATCGTTCGAGTACAGCACATGAGATCTTTATAAAGACTTGATCTTTAGGCTTGCTTCATATCGGACATCTCCACCCAAAGCGGTAACGGGTTTGACGTTTCGCCAGGTCAAGCCACATCGTTCCCGTGCGAACGCAGACCACAATCGCGTCTGCCACCCGGGATGGACTTCACAGGAGAACCATGTCCACCACACCACGGACAATTTCAAACACGACACGACCGCCATCTATACGTGTGCGCACCACCCGTCTGACCGCCTTCGGCACGGGCTGTTTCCTGAGCCTCGGTCTACTCGCCATCCCCCCCGCTATGGCTGCCGATCCCGTCGGATCTCCCCCCCACGGGCCGGGCGCCAGCTTGGCACCGCTCGTCCCCACATCGCCGGCGCCGGCCCGCACACCCGAGCAGCGGGCGATGCTGGACGCGGTCTCCAAGGCCAGGTCGACCGGCAAGCCGGTTACCGTCGATGCGCTGACCACCGAGGTCTCCAGGACCACTGCGAACCCCGACGGCACGTTGACCACCACGGACAGCGCCCAGGCCGTACGGACCAAGCGCGGCGGCACGTGGGCGGACATCGACCCGACCCTGCGACCCAATGCCGACGACTCCCTCAGCCCTGCCGTCGCCACCACGGGGCTGATCTTCTCCGGCGGCGGGACCGGCCCAATGGCCACCGTCACGACCGATGACGGCAAGAACCTCGCGGTGAAGGCCCCGTTCGCCCTGCCCAGGCCCTCCGTCTCCGGAGCCAACGCCACCTACGCCGACGTCCTTCCCGGCGTGGACCTGCAGCTGACCGCCCTGGCTCAGGGCGGCTGGCGAGAGGTCATCATCGTGCGGACCAAGGAGGCGGCGCAGAGCCCGGCGCTCAAGTCGCTCACCTTCCCCGTCTCCGCGCAGGGCCTGTCCATGGCCACCGACCCTGCGGGCGGTATCACGGTCGTCGACGACAAGGGCTCCACCCGCTTCCGCGCCCCGGCACCCATGCAGTGGGACTCCAGCAAGCCGGCCGGCGCGCCCGTGGACCCGGCGCGTGCTTCCAGGTCCATGGAGCGTGCGGCCTTGACCGAAGCACCGGCGCCCGCGCCCACGGGGGGCGTGACCGGGATCCCCTCGACCGCCGAGGAACCCGGCGACGGCGCGAACGTCGCCGCCATCTCCACCAAGATCACACCACAGGCGATCGAGCTGACGCCGAATCAGGACGCCCTGGGCTCTGGTGACGGCCCGTGGTTCCTCGACCCGTCCTTCGTCGCGGCCACCAGCTACAGCCAGGGCTCCGTCGAGGTCCAGGAAAACCACAAGGGCGCCAAGAACTACAACCTGAAGTCCAACGTCGCCACCGGGTACTGCGGCTACCACAGCAGCAACCCCAGCCTCGACTGCGGCAACGAAGGGCGCCAACGCGCCTACTTCCAGTTCGGCATCAACCCCGCCATCTACACGATCCCCCAGGGCGCAGAATTCGCCCCCACCATCCAGAACGCCACCTTCAACGGCCAGGTCACCGGCGCATCGAGCCCCGGAACCAACACCCCGTTCGTCATCTACTCCGCCCCCGCGGGCAGAACGATCAACGGCGACACCAACTGGTACGCACAGCCCTGCGGGGACAACGGCAACCTCGTCATGGACGGCTGCGCCCCGGTCAACGGACAGTGGCTCACCGGCACCGGCCCGCTGGCCATCGACCTGACCGACACCATGAAGCGCGCCGCTGCGGAGAAGTGGCAGACCTGGACCATCGGCATCGCGCCGCAGGCCTCGGAGTGGGAGAAGCTCTACCGCCACTTCCTGGCGAACAACCCCTCGATCACCACCACGTACGACATCACGCCCACCATCTGGTGGCCCCGCACCACCCCCGCCCCAGGCTTCGCGAGCAACAACAGCACGGCCGAGTGCAGCAGCGGCGGCGCGAACGCCTGGGACAACCCCGGCTGGATCGGCAGCAACCAGAACGTCTACCTCACCGCCAACAGCTGGTCGCCCACGGGCCAGCCGCTCTACACCGGCTACCACGTGTGGGACGACAACGACCCCAACTTCAGCGCGCTTCCGGGAGCGTGGGGCGGCAGCTACAACGACCCCGGTCCGACCGTGGGCATCGGATCGCTGTCGGACGGACATCAGTACGGCTGGGTCGCCCGTGTCACCGACGAGGCCCTTACCTCACCCAACAGTGCCTGGTGCTACTTCCGCGTCGACAAGACCAACCCCCGCGTGAGCATCAGCTCCACCGACTTCCCGCCGCTGGGCACCCCGAACCCCAGCCCGGCCAAGTACATGAACGACCAGGGGACCTTCACCCTCAACGCCGAGGACCCCGCACCGGGGCCTGGCCTCCACGCATCCGGTGTGGCCTGTGTTCGGGTGAGCACCGACCCGACCCCGGTCGTCGGCTGGAAGTGCGGCCAGGACGGCACTGTGCAGGCCGGCGCACCGTACAAGTACCAGGCGCGCCGATGGGGGACCAACACCCTGTACGCCTGGGCCATGGACAATGCTGGCAACTACAGCCAAACGGCCGTCTACAACTTCTACGTGCCCTGGAAGCCCGGCACCCAGCCCCTGTTCGGTGACGTCGACAACGACCAGAAGGCCGACATCGTCCTCACCGACAGGAACGGCGACCTGCGGATCGTCGGAGGAACCTCTGACCCCGCCAGTTCCACGGCCGCGCCGGCCAGCGCCGCGCCCGGCAGCCGCGAGTTCGGCACGACCTGGGCCGACTACCAGATCAGCCACCACGGTGCCCTAACGGTCGGCCAGCCCGTGGACCAACTCGTCGTCCACTACACCAACGACAAGGCATCCGCGCTGAAGGGCGCCCTGTACGTGGTGACCAACGACGGCACCGGGCACTTCGACAGGCTCCCGCCCCTGGCCGTCCAACGCCCCGCCTGCACGACGTACGGCACCGACGACCCCTGTGCCGACTACAACGCGCAGGACTGGAGCAACGTGTCGCAGGTGATCGCCTTCGGCACCTCCAAGGGCGAGGCCGTCGGTCCCAAGGCGGGCGATCCTTCGAAGACGGTCTTCACCACCCAGACCTCCGTCGTGACCCTGGAGAACGACAAGCTCTACGTCTTCAACCCGGCTGGCAACGCCTTCGGCAGCGCGACGTTCATCCCCGCCGCTTCGGGTAGCTGGAACGACCTTGAGCTCATCAACCCCGGCGCGGCGAACGGGCCCACGACGAACCCCGTCACCAAGGCCGCGAAGAACCAGGCCACGCTCTGGGCCCGCAACCGCACCACCGGCGACGTCTACGCCTACCCGCTGGGCTGGAACGCCGACGGGAGCGTCGACTTCTCCGCTCTCACGGCGCCCGACAAGGGAACCAAGCTCAGCACCTCGCCGGTACCGGCTGCAACCTATCCCCGCGTCGGCGCGGCCTCCCTCTACGACGGCGACAACGTCTCACTCTGGGCTGTCGGCGTCGACAACGCCATCACGGTCTTCCCCGGCCAGGGCGGCGCCGTTGCCGGCAAGGTCGACCGGCTGGGCGAACCGCAGAAGGGTGGGTTCGTCGACGCGAGCCTGTCCGTCCACCCCAACAGCGCGAGCTGGCAGTGCATGGATGCCGAAGGCGGTCCCCGCGAGGGCGCCGAAATGGCCATCTTCAACTGTTGGCAGACCGCCAACCAGCGGTTCAACTTCGCCATCGACGGCACCATCCGGACCGGCAGCTACTGCCTGTCCACCAAGGACAACGCCCTCGGCGACGGCACCCGCGTCGTCCTCACGACCTGCAACGGCAGCACCGGTCAGAAGTGGACCATGCGCCCCGACGGTCGGATCTACCTGCCTGCCACCGTGGATGCCGACAACCCGGACGGCCGCTGCCTCGAGGTGCCCGGCTGGGCCACCGATCAGGGCACCCGTCTCGGCATCTGGAAGTGTCCTGGCCTTCAGGCCAACCAGCAGTGGACCATCCAGTCCGAACGGACTCCGTAAATCATCAGTCACCCTCGTGGGTGAGCTGACATGACACGCGCAGGGCGAGGC